>JAXDGQ010000132.1:0-7138 GCA_034664965.1 Solirubrobacteraceae bacterium
ATCATGGGCCATGTCGACCACGGCAAGACCTCGCTGCTGGATGCGATCCGCACTACCGAGGTTGCCGCGGGCGAGGCCGGCGGCATCACCCAGCACATCGGCGCCTATCAGGTGCACCACGGCGACAAAGAGATCACCTTCCTGGACACCCCCGGCCACGAGGCCTTCACGGCAATGCGCGCCCGAGGGGCGCGCGTGACCGATCTCGCGGTGATCGTCGTCGCGGCAGACGACGGCGTCAAGCCGCAGACCGAGGAGGCGATCGACCACGCGCGCGCCGCCGACGTGCCGATCATCGTCGCGGTCAACAAGATCGACAAGGAGGGCGCGCAACCCGACCGGGTGCGCACCGAGATGACCCAGCACGGACTGCAGCCGGCCGAGTGGGGCGGGGACATCGAGTTCGTGGACGTCAGCGCCAAGACCCATCAGGGCCTGGACTCGCTGCTCGACACGATCCAGGTCGTCACCGACCTCGAGGAGCTGAAGGCCAATAGTGCTGCGGACGCGTCGGGCACCGTGATCGAGTCAAAGCTCGACCCGGGGCGCGGCCCGGTCGTCACCGTGTTGATCCAGCGCGGGACGCTGCGCGTCGGCGACGCGCTCGTCGCGGGCGCGCACTTCGGACGCGTGCGGGCCATGCACGACTTCATCGGTACCAAAGTCAAGCGCGCGACCCCCGGCGAGCCCGTCGAGATGCTCGGCTTCGACGGCGTGCCCGAGGCGGGCGAGATCGTGCGCGTTGTCGAAAACGAGCGCCGCGCGCGCGCGCTCGCCGGCGAGCGCGCCAACCGCCTGAAGACCGAGGCGCTAGCCCGTCGCTCCGGACGCAAGGTCTCGCTTGAGGACGTCTTCAAGCTGGCCCAGGAGGGCACCGTCAAGGAGCTCAGCCTGGTCGTCAAGGCCGACGTCGCCGGGTCGCTCGAGGCGATCGAGGACGAGATCGCAAAGCTTCCCCAACAGGAGGTCGCGGTCAACATCATCCACCGCGGCGTCGGCGGGATCAACGAGTCCGACGTGATGCTCGCGGCGGCGTCTGAGGGGGTCGTGCTGGCCTTCAACGTGCGCCCGGTCGGAGACGCCAGGCAGATCGCCGAGCGCGAGGGCGTGGAGATCCGCTCCTACGCGGTCATCTACCGCGCGATCGACGAGCTTCGCGCGGCGATGCAGGGGATGCTCGAGCCCGCTGAGGTTGAGACGACGCTCGGACAGGCAGAGGTTCGCCAGTTGTTCCGCGCCTCGAAAATCGGCACGATCGCCGGTTCGTTCGTCACCGAGGGCAAGGTCACGCGTGGCGCGAAAGCGCGGGTCGTGCGAGACGGCACGGTGATCTACGACACGACGATCGAGAGCCTGCGCCGCTTCAACGACGATGCGCGCGAGGTCACCTCCGGCTTCGAGTGCGGCATCGTGCTCGCCAACTTCCAGGACCTGCGCGAGGGCGACGTGCTGGAGACATACGAGACGCGCCTGCAGGAACGCGAGCTGGCTTCCTGAGCGCACGCCGGCGGGCGGCGCCTTCGCACGCCGGCCAGCGGATGAGAGATATCGATCAGTCGTTTTGCAGAGTAGGAGCTGGCAGTTAGGATGAGCAGCGGACGCATGCGCCGAGTTGATGAGGCGATTCGCCAGGTGATCGGCGATGTTGTGGCGAAAGATATGAAGGACCCTCGAGTGGGATTCGTAACAGTGACCGACGTCAGGACCAGCCCCGATCTAAGCCATGCGCGTGTCTACGTGAGCGTGCTCGGCGAACGCGGACTGCCTTCCAGCGCCGCCCAGCGCGAGGCGAGCCTGGAGGGGCTGCGAAGCGCGCACGGCTTCCTGCAAGGCTGCATCGCCTCCGAGCTGCGGCTCAAGCGCACGCCGGCGCTGGAGTTCTCCTACGACGACACGACCGATCGCGCCATGCGCGTCGAGGCGATCCTCGACGAGATAGGCCCGTCGTGAGCGGCGTGCGGGACGCGACCGGGACCCGCGAGCGCGTGCTCGAGAGAATCCGCGAGGATGCGCGCTTCGCGCTGGCCACGCACGAGCACCCCGACGGCGATGCGCTCGGGTCGCTGGTGGCGATGCAGGAGCTGCTCAGCGCGCTGGGCAAGGACTCCGTCATGTACGTCTCGCCCGATGACCTGCCGCTGCCGCCGGAGTACGAGGTCTTCGTGCTCGACGCGGCGATCCACGCGCCGCCGGCGGACATCGCCGAGCGCACGGTCGTGTTCCTGGACTGCGGCAACATCGACCGCAACTCCGCGAGCGTGCTGCGCGACGGCGCGCACCTGCTGAACATCGACCATCACCACGACAACACGCGCTTTGGCACGGTCAACCACGTCGTCGCCGACGCCTCGTGCACAGCGGAGATCGTGTGGGACCTGATGCACGGCCTGGGAGTGCTCCCGACGCCCGTCGCGGCGCAGGCGCTGTACATCGGGCTGATCACCGACACCGGGCGCTTCATGTACGAGAACACCGGCCCCAGGGCGCACCTGATGGCGGCGGACCTGATCGAGGCGGGAGTCGACGTGGCCGACGTCTATCGGCGCCTCTACGAGGAGATGCCCCCGGAGAAGCTCGCGTTGATGACAGTCGCGCTGGCGGGGCTGCAGCGCTTCGACGATGGCGAGCTGACGCTCGCGTCGCTGAGCGCCGAGGACTTCGAACGCACGGAGGCTGAAGAGCACTACTCCGAGGGCGTCGTCGACCAGCTGCGCGCGCTGCGCGGGACCAAGGTGGCCGTGCTGGTGCGCGCGATCATGAGCGGCGAGCGGCGCGGCCAGCGCAAAGTCTCGCTGCGCGCCACCGGCGACGACGTCGACGTCTCCCTGATCGCCCGCGCGCAGGGCGGCGGCGGACACCGTCGCGCGGCCGGATTCTCGACGCCGATGGAGCTCGACGAGCTCGTCGCCTTCCTGCGACCGGCTGTCGCCGCGCAGCTGCACGCGTCAGATGGCCACGCGACAGTCACGCTTGCCTGAGCCGGCGAGCGGCATCCTGCTGATCGACAAGCCGGCGGGGATGACCTCGCACGACGTCGTCGCGCGAGTGCGCCGCGCGCTGCACGGCGTGCGCACTGGTCACGCGGGCACGCTTGACCCGTTCGCGACCGGGCTGCTGCTTGTGCTCGTCGGCCGGGCGACCAAATCGCAGCGGACGCTGATGGCGCTGCGCAAGCGATATGAGACGGTCGCGCAGCTGGGAGCGACCTCGAGCACCGGCGACACCGAGGGCGAGGTGACGGAGACCGGGAGCCTTCCACCCGATCCGCCATCGATGCCGACGGGCGAGGTGCGCCAGCGCCCGCCGGTTTACTCGGCGGTGAAGATCGGCGGAGAGCGCGCCTACCGGCGCGCCAGGCGCGGCGAGCGCGTGGAGATGCCCGAGCGGATCGTCACCGTGCACCGCTTCGTCCAGCGGTGGCGCGCGCCCGACGAGGAGCGCCCGGGCCTGGAACGCGCCGGCTTTGAGATCGAATGCGCTTCGGGCACCTACGTGCGCTCGCTGATCGCCGATCTCGGCGACGCCTACTGCCTGGCGCTGCGACGCACCGCGATCGGGCCGTTCCAGGTCGCCGACGCCGTCGAGCCGCCACCGCGCGGTGCGGACTGGGAAGACCCCCCGCTGATCGCCCTCGACGATGCGCTGGCCATGCTCTCGCACGAGCGACAGGGCTAGGCTTTCGCCCGTGAAGATCACCCGCCTGCCCGACCTGGAGCGCAGCGAGGGCCGCAGTGTGGCGGTGGGGACGTTCGACGGCGTGCACCTCGGCCATCGCGAGGTGATCGCCGGCTCGGACACGGTGCTCACGTTCGACCCGCATCCGGTGTCGGTCGTCGCGCCCCAGCACACCCCCAAGCTGCTGACGACGCCCGAGCGAAAGGCCGAGCTGATTGCCTCACTGGGGGTGCAGGAGCTCGTGGTGATTCCCTTCGACGCCGCATTCGCCAGGCGCTCGGCCGACGAGTTCGTGCAGGACGTGCTCGTCGGAGCGCTCGGCGCAAAGCACGTGGCGATCGGCGAGAACTTCCGCTTCGGCCACAAGGCGCAGGGCGATCCACGCCTGCTGCAGGCCGACGAGCGCTTCTCCACGATGGTGCACCCGCTGCTGGAGGTGGACGGCGAGATCGTCTCCTCCAGCCACATCCGCGGTCTCGTGCTCGCCGGCGAGCTGGCCGAGGCCACGCGGCTGCTCGGCGCGCCCTTTCAGCTGTGCGGCGAGGTCACCCACGGCGACCAGCGCGGGCGCGAGCTGGGCTTTCCCACCGCCAACCTCGTGCCCGACGAGACGATGGCTTGTCCCGGCCACGGTGTCTACGCCTGCGTGGCCGACGGGCGCCCGTCGGCCGTCAGCGTCGGCGTGCGCCCGACGTTTCAGACCGGTCGCGGCGAGCTGATCGAGGCCTATCTGCTGGACTTCGACGGCGACCTGTATGGGCAGACGTTGTGCCTGGAGTTCCTCGCGCGGCTGCGCGGTGAGCGCCGCTTCGACACGCCCGAGGCGCTGATCGAGCAGATGCACCGCGACGTGGCGCAAACGCGCGAGCTCGTAGGTGAGCACCGTGCTCGGGCCTAGCGGCCGGGCCTAGGTCGTCTGCTACCTTGTGCCGCTCATGACCGCGATAACCACGGAGCGCAAGCGCGAGATCGCCGCGAAGTTCGGCGCAAGCGAGAACGACACGGGAGCGACCGAGGTCCAGGTCGCGCTGCTGACCGAGCGCATCAACCACCTCACCGAACATCTGCGCGAGCAGGGCAAAGACCACCACTCGCGCCGCGGCCTGCTGATGCTCGTCGGCCGCCGCCGGCGCTTTCTGGACTACCTGCAGCGCAAGGACCTGGACGGATACCGGGCTCTGATCAAAGAGCTCGGCCTGCGGAAGTAGCCTCGGAGTGCCGATGACCGGCGCGCAGCTTCGTCCTCGACCCGCCAAGGCGCCTCAATGACAGTCATTTCTCCCGGCACGCCGGCGCCCCAGTTCAGGCTGGCGCGCGAAGACGGGGGAGAGTTCACCGAGCAGGACCTGCGCGGCACCTACACGATCTTCGTGTTCTATCCGTTCGCCTTCAGCCCTGTGTGCACCGAGCAGCTACAGCTGTACGAGCGCGCGCTGGCGGGCTTCGCCGAGCGCGGCGTGCAGCTCTACGGCGTCTCCTGCGACGCCAGCTGGTCGCAGAAGGCGTTTCGCGAGAAGCTCGGCGTCTCCAGCGAGCAGCTGTCGGACTTCGAGCCCAAGGGGGCGACGTGCGCGGCACTCGGCGTGCTGCACGCCGGGGGCTTCGCCGAGCGCGCGCTGGTGATCTTCGATCGGCAGGGCGTCGTGCGCTGGAGCTTCCAGGCCGACTCTCCGGGCGAGCTGCCCGTTCTGAAGCTGCTGCGCGAGGGCCTGAACGGCGTCCTCGAGGGCGATCCGGCCTCGGCCTGAAGCGCGGCGCCCGCGCCCCTGCCAGCGCAGCAAAAAGGACCGACGCGAGCAGGCCTGCAGCGTGCTCGGTCGGGCCGGGATGCGCACCCGCTCTTCGCTAAGCTCGTCCAGTTCGGAATAAAAAAGAAAACGGACCGCCGACCGACGGGCGGAACTGAAAGGCAGTGAATATGAGTAGTGATGGGGTTACACGCGTCTCCGTGGAGATTTCCGGCAGCGAGATCTCGTTCGAGACCGGCAGGATGGCCAAGCAGGCCTCCGGCGCAGTGGTCGTCAGACAGGGCGACACGATGGTCCTTTGCACAGCGGTCGCAGGCGGCCTGCGCGACGTCGACTTCCTCCCGCTGACGGTGGATGTCGAGGAGCGCATGTACGCCTCCGGGAAAATCCCCGGCTCGTTCTTCAAGCGCGAGGGCCGCCCCGGCGAGAAGGGCACGCTCACGGCGCGCATGATCGACCGGCCGATCCGCCCGCTGTTCCCCAAGGAATGGCGCTATGACACCCAGCTCGTTGCGATCCCGCTTTCGATCGACCACGAACATCCGTACGACATCCTCGCGATGAACGGCGCCTCCACGGCGCTGATGATCTCCGACATCCCACTGCCCACGCCCGTCGGCGCGGTGCGCATCGGCAAGATCGACGGCAACTTCGTGGTCAACCCGAACGAGGCGGACCTGCTGGCCGACTCCGAGAACGCCTCGGACCTCGACCTGATCGTCGCCGGCACCGAGGAGGCCATCCTGATGGTCGAGGCCGGCGCCAACGAGATCCCCGAGGCGGAGATCCTCGACGCGCTGGACATCGCCCACGCGGAGATCAAGAAGCTGTGCGCGCTGCAGCGCGAGCTCGCCGAGAAGGTCGGCAAGGAGAAGAAAGTCTTCGAGACCCTCGGCGTCGACGAGGCGCTGCTCGAGGAGATCCGCGCCTCTCATGGGGCCGCGCTCGACGCCGCGACGCAGGTTGAGGACAAGCTCGAGCGCCAGGAGGCCACCAAGGCGGTCGAAGCGGAGATCCTCGAGCAGTACGCTCCGCCCGCGCCCGAGGGCGCGTCCGAGGAGCAGCTGGTCGCCGCCAAGCAGAAGCGCGCCGCGGTGCAGCTGGCCTTCGACAAGCTCGAAAAGGCGATCATCCGCGAGCGCATCGCGATCCACAAGAAGCGCCCCGACGGTCGCCGCGAGAACGAGATCCGCGACATCTCCATCGAAGTCGGCGTCACGCCGCGCACGCACGGCTCGGCGCTGTTCACGCGCGGGCAGACCCAAGCGCTGAGCGTCGTCGCGATGGGCACGCTGAAGGAGGAGATGCGCCTGGACACGCTCGGGCTGGAGACGAAAAAGTTCTACTGGCACCACTACAACTTCCCGCCGTTCTCGGTGGGCGAAGCGGGCCGCATGGGCGGCGTCAAGCGCCGCGACATCGGCCACGGGGCCCTCGCCGAGCGTGCGCTCGCGCCGATGGTGCCCTCGATCGAGGAGTTCCCTTACACGATCCGCGTGGTCTCGGACATCTTCGAGTCCAACGGCTCGTCGTCGATGGCCTCGGTCTGTGGCTCCTCGCTGTCGCTCATGGACGCCGGTGTGCCGATCAAGCGCCCGGTCGCGGGTATCGCGATGGGGCTGATCAAGGAGGGCGATGACTACGTCGTCCTGACGGACATCGCGGGCGTCGAGGACCACCTGGGAGACATGGACTTCAAGGTGGCCGGCACGGAG
>JAXDGQ010000133.1:0-4749 GCA_034664965.1 Solirubrobacteraceae bacterium
GTGCTGTCCGTGCCCGATCTGCGCTCGGCGCTCGACCACATCGCGCGGGCGGATCCGGCGTGGCTGGGAGGAGCGGTCTGCCTGGAGCTGCTCTCGTGCGCCGGCTACGCGGTGCTGTTCGGGCTCGTCTTCGGCATGCTCGGACGGCGGCTGACCTCGCGCCTGTCGCTGGCCGAGCTGGCGGTCAACTCCGTCGTCTCGGTGAGCGGCCTCGCCGGCATTGCGCTGGGGGCGTGGGTGCTGCGAAGCAAGGGCGTCTCGGCCGACCGAATCGCGCGGCGATCGGTGTTGATCTTCTCGCTCACCAGCGCCGTCAACGTCGGCGCCGTCGTGGTGATCGGGGTGCCGATGTGGCTCGGGCTCCTGTCGGGCTCGCGCAATGCCGCGCTGACGTTGCTGCCGGCCGCGGCGGCGCTGGCGACGATCGCCGGCACGCTGGGGCTGGCGGCGTGGGCGCGCCGCGCGGCCGTTCGGCGGGCGCCGCAGGGCGGGCGCGCGGCTGTCGCGCTGAAGGCGCTGGCCGACGGGGTGGCCGACGCGCTGCGGTTGATCCGCGAGCACGACTGGCGCCTGCTGGGGGCCGTGGCCTATTGGCTGTTTGACAACCTCGTTCTGTTTGCGTGCCTGGCGGCGATCGGCAACGAGCCTTCGTTCTGGGTCGTCGCGATGGCCTACCTCGTCGGCATGCTCGCAAACTCGATCCCGATCCCCGGCGGGCTCGTCGCCGTCGAAGGCGGCCTCGTCGGCATGCTGCTGCTGTTCGGCGTTCGCCCGGCCTCGCACGTCGTAGTGGCCGTCGTCATCTATCGCGCGATATCGCTGTGGATCCCCGCGGTGATCGGTTCGCTGGCCTTCCTCAGTCTGCGCCGCGAGATCGGCAAGCCGCTCGCGCCCGGCGTCGCCGGTTAGCTCGCGACGCGCTCTCGCGGGCGTCGGTGGTTAGCTCTCATGGACGCCCGCGGCGAAGGCCAGCGCGGCGCTCGCACGCTGACATGCACGCGCTGGCAGGCGCGACATGACGCGCTTGAGCTCGGCGCTCTGCGGCCCGGACAGGCCGGGGCAGTAGATCGGCGGCGGCAGGTCCGCGGCGGCGGAGCCGGGCGCGTTGAGCGGCCGCAGCGCCCGTGCCGCCGCGTAGGCGTGCGCGAAGGTGTTGGAGAAGAGGTCGATGGCCACGCGCCCGGTGTAGACCTCGATCGAGCGTCCTTCGTCGTACACGGTCGCCGGGACTCCGCGCACGACGACGTTGCGCTGGCGCCCGAGCGTCGCGTTGGAGTGCAGCCGGTAGACGACCGTCGTGACCTGCAGCGGCAGGATGCAGCTTCCACCGCCGAAGATTCCTTTGCCCTTCACGCAGTCGCCGTAGTAGACGCTGTCGCCGAGCGAGCTGATGTAGCCCTTCTGCCCGTCGGCAGCGGCGAGCGGGTGACCGAGGAAGCTCGGGCCGACCCAGTAGAGGCGGAAGTAGGGAAAGGTCTGGGCTTCGGCGAGCGTGCCCTTGCCGATCGCCTTCGGATGGCCCGTGCCGCAGCCGCCCGCCAGCGCGATGGCGGCCAGCGCCAGGCAGGACACGGCTAGGAGCGAGTGCCGGCGAGCCGCTCTCGCCCGCGCACGGGGAGATGCGCCGAGGCGCTCGATGGGGTTCGCGATGCGCATGGCCGTCATTATCCTGGCGTGCGGTTGTCCTACACAGCTACTTCGGGGCGTCTCACCGGTTCAGAGGAGTACAGATCCGCCGTTGCACAGGCGGGTGTGCCGGGGTCCGGTGGGGTAGCACACCGGACCCCGGTCGATCTTCCGAGCGGGCGGGCGCGCACTGCGCCGCTCGGCCTCCTGGTCGCCGGCGCGCTGCTGGTGGTGTGGCTGCTCGTCGCGCCCCGCACCCCGGACCTGGCGGCCGCGGCGTACCGCCTGGACCTGTTCAAGCACCTCGGGCTGGCCGTCTACGACGAGCATTGGTACGCAGGCCACGACCTGCCTGGCTATAGCGTCCTGTTCGGGCCGCTGGCGTGGGTGTTCGGCCTGCGCGTAGTGGGCGCGCTGTCGGTGCTCGCGTCCGTCGCCTGCTTCGAAGCGCTGGCGGTCGCGGCTTACGGTCGCTCGGCGCGCTGGGCTGCTGTGCTGTTCGCGCTCGCCGCGGTCGGCGACGTCTGGATCGGGCGGCTCGCGTTCGCGCTCGGTGTCTCCTTTGCGCTCGGCGCCGTGCTCGCGCACTCGCGCGGGCGTCCGCGCTTGGCAGCCGTGCTGGCGCTCGCGAGCGCGGCGGCGAGCCCGGTCGCCGGGGTGCTGCTGGGGCTGATCGCGGTGACCGACGCCATCTGGCGGCGCTCGGCCCTCCCGCTGCTCGCGCTCGGCATCCCGGCGGCGGTTGTCGTGCTGGCGCTGGCGCTTTTGTTTCCCGAGGGCGGCTTTCAGCCCTACCCGACGCTTTCATTCGCCGCCACGGTCGCGGTCGTCGCGGCGTTTGCCTGGGGACTACCGCGCGGACACGGGCGCCTGCGCCTGGGCGCGGCTCTGTATCTGCTGGCGTGCGTGGTCTTCCTGCTCGTGCGCACGCCGATGGGCAGCAACATAGAGCGCTACGCGGTGCTGCTCGCCGGCCCGCTGCTGCTGTGCGCGCTGCTGTCGGCGCTCCAGTCGCCAACACGCGCGCCACTGCGGCTGCTGGCGCCGGCGGTGATCGCGCTGTGCGCGTGGGCAGCATGGGCGGCGTGGGGGCCGTTGCGCGAGACGCTCGCGGTCGCCGGCAGCCAATCCACCGGCGCGGCCTACTACTCGCCGGTCGAGCGGTTCCTCGACGAACACGCGCACGAGCCCGTGCGTCTGGAGGTGCCGCTGACGCGTACCCACTGGGAGACGGCCCAGCTCGCGCCGCGCGTGTCGCTCGCGCGCGGCTGGGAGAAGCAGCTGGACGCGCGCTTCAATGCCGTGCTGCTCGCACCCCGGCTGACCCCATCCGGCTATGAGCGCTGGCTGCGCGAACAGGCGGTCAGCTACGTCGCTCTCCCCGACGCCAAGCTCGACCCGCCCAGCGCGCACGAGGGCGATCTGATCCGCTCCGGGCTGCCGTACCTGCACGAGGTCTTCTCCAGCCGCCACTGGCGCATCTACGCCGTGCGCGCGCCGACGCCGCTGGCGAGCGGTCCGGGGCGCCTGACCTCCCTCGGCCATGAGTCGTTCGCGCTGTCGGCGACGTCGCCCGGCAGCTTTCTCGTGCGCGTGCACTTCACGCGTTACTGGACGATCGCGCGCGGAGACGGCTGCGTCAGCCGGACGGCGGGGGGATGGACGCGGGTTCTCGCGCGCGCCCCCGGCCCGCTGCTCGTGCAGGCGCGCTTCTCGCTCGGCCGGGCTCTCGGGGTGTCGGGCTCCTGTCACTCGGAGTAACAGCCAGGCGTCGCGCCGGCGGCGCCAACCCGTCAACGCGGCGCGAACGCATACAGGCCTTCCAGGCCCGTCAGATAGATGTTCTTGCCGTCGCTGATCACCGGATCGAACGAGCCCGTCCCGAGCTGGAAGGTGGGGCGGCCGGTGGAGATGCCCAGACCGTAGGTGCGATGCGTTCCGAGATCGGCGAAGTACACGGTTCGACCCACGATCGTCGCCGAGCCGGAGATCTTGCCGTGAGCGTCGAACTTCCAGTCGATGTGGCCCGAGCGCGCGTCCAGCGCGTAGAAGGTGCCGTCGTAGGAACCAAGGTAGATCGTCGGACCGAGGCCCGGGGCGTTTGTCACCGCGGGTGAGGCGTACACGTAGGCACCCGTCTGCACGGCCCAGTCGAGCCTGCCGGTGGACGCGTCGTAGGCGTACACGCGCCCGTCGGTGTTGCCGAGGAAGACGCGCCCGTAGAACACCGCGGCGGTCGAGTAGAACGTGCCGCTGCCGAGCAGTGCGCCTCCTGAGCCGCTGACCCAGAGGCGGCGCCCCGTGCGCTCGCTGATGGCCTGGACGTGGCCGGAGTAGTCGCCGAAGTACAGCGCCCCGCCGCTCAGCGTCGGGCTGGCCTTGACGGCGCCGCCGGCGTGGTAGGTCCAGATGACGCTGCCGTTGCTCGCGTTCAGCGCGTACACGGTGCCGTTCTGCGAGCCGAAGAACAGCTTGCCGTGGTCGACCAGCGGCGAGGACTCGCTAGCGCTCGGCAGGTTGCGCGACCAGCGCGTGGACCCGGTTGCATAGTCCAGCGCGTACACGCGTCCCGCATTGCCGCCGCCGCGCGAGAGCACGGCCGCGAAGACCGTCTTGCCGACGACGGCCGGCGAGGATGCCGACAGCCGCCCGAGACCGCGCCGCCAGAAGGTGTGTCCCGTCTTCTTGTTGAGGGCCCGCAGCACGCCGTTGTCGCCCAGCTGGAAGATGTGGTCGCCACCGATCACCGGCGGGAACTCCAGCAGGGTGTGGGCGTTGTTCACCCACAGGCGCTTGAAGGGCGGGTGCAGGCTGGCGGGGGCCGGGAAGAAGCGCGTGTGGTTCTTGGTGTAGCCGTAGAAGGGCCATGAGAAGCTGTCCACCTTGCGCGCGGGCAGGGTCGGTGTCGGCTCGGGCACGAAGCGCGCGTGCGGGTGATAGATGTTGCCCGTGCGGTGGCGCTCGTAGAGATACCCGCCGACAGCCAGCGCCGCGATCAGCACGCCCAGACCCGCGAGGATCGCGCGAACGCGCGCCGAGCGCGGGAACAGACGCTTGATGCGGTCGCTCACGACGAAGGAGACCGCCTCAGGCGGCGATCTTGCGCGAGGAGCTCGCCGGTGC
>JAXDGQ010000134.1:0-11543 GCA_034664965.1 Solirubrobacteraceae bacterium
CTGATCCTGCGCGAGATCTCCGAGCGGCTGCAGTTCCTGGAGAACGTCGGGATCGGCTACCTCTCGATGGACCGGGCGGCGGCGACGCTGTCGGGTGGCGAGGCGCAGCGGATCCGCCTCGCGACGCAGATCGGCTCGTCGCTGGTCGGCGTCCTGTACATCCTCGACGAGCCGTCGATCGGGCTGCACCAGCGCGACAACTCCAAGCTGATCGCCACGCTCGAGCGCCTGCGCGACCTCGGCAACACGGTGATCGTCGTCGAGCACGACGAGCAGACGATGCGCAGCGCCGACCATCTTCTGGACCTGGGTCCCGGCGCGGGTGAGCACGGCGGGCGCATCGTCGCGCAGGGCACGGCCGCGCAGGTCCAGCGCGTCAAGGGCTCGTTGACCGGCCAGTTCCTCGCGGGCACGCGCACGATCGAGCCGCCGGCGAAGCGCCGCAAGCCGAGCGGGTACGTGGAGATCCTCGGCGCGTCAGAACACAACCTGCGCGAGATCGACGTGCACATCCCGCTCGGGGTGCTCACCTGCGTGACAGGGGTCTCGGGCTCGGGCAAGTCGACGCTCGTCAACGAAGTGCTCTACAAGGCCGTCGCCAACCGCTTGCACCGCGCCCGCCAGCGCCCGGGCGCGCACCGCGCGATCCATGGCCTGGACCAGCTCGACAAGATCATCGCCGTCGACCAGTCGCCGATCGGGCGTACGCCGCGCTCGAACCCGGCCACGTACACGGGCCTGTTCGATGTGATCCGCGACCTCTTCTCAAAGACCCAGGAGGCGCGCATCCGCGGCTACAAGCCGGGTCGCTTCAGCTTCAACGTAAAGGGCGGGCGCTGCGAGGTCTGCCGCGGCGACGGGCAGATCAAGATCGAGATGCACTTCCTGCCCGACGTGTACGTGCCCTGCGAGCAGTGCCACGGCAAACGCTACAACCGCGAGACGCTGGAAGTGCGCTTCAAGGGCAAGAGCATCGCCGACATACTCGACATGCCGGTAGAGGAGGCGCTGAAGTTCTTCGAGCACATCCCCAAGATTCGTCGCCGCCTGGAGACGCTCAACGCGGTGGGTCTCGGCTACGTGCGCCTCGGCCAGCCGGCGACGACGCTGTCCGGCGGCGAGGCCCAACGCGTCAAGCTGGCGACAGAGCTCTCCAAGGTCGCCACCGGACGCACGCTGTACATCCTCGACGAGCCGACGACGGGTCTGCACTTCGCCGACGTGCAGCGGCTGCTGGAGGTCCTGCAGCGACTCGTCGACGCCGGCAACAGCGTCGTCGTGATCGAGCACAACCTGGACGTGATCAAGTCGGCCGACCGGCTGATCGACATGGGCCCGGAGGGCGGCGAGGAGGGGGGCATTGCGATCGCCGCGGGCACCCCCGAGGAGGTCGCCGCCGAGCCCTCGTCTTACACCGGGCAGTTCCTCGCCGAGATCCTCACGCCGGTCGTCAAGCGCCCCGGGGCGCGGTCGGGCAAAGGCCCACAGGGCGGACGACCGGCCAAGGTCGCCGCTTGAGCGCCACCGCGGCGCAGGCTCGCCTGTGGGCGCAGAAGTGGCGCTGGTACGAGCGCAACTCGCTGCCCTGGAATCGTGCGCAGATCCACTGGCACTTCATGCGCCGCGAAGCATTCGTGCGCTGGCCGGTGCACGGCAACGTGCTCGAAACGCTTCAGCAGGGGCGTTTGGAGCTCGGCGCGGGCGTGCTGCTGGAGCCGGGCGTCTGGATCACCGCGCCGGGCGACGCGCGCGTGCGCATCGGCGCCGGCACGTTCCTCAACAAAGAGGTGATGGTGGCCTCGCAGCAGCTCGTGGACATCGGCGAGCAGTGCATGCTGGCCAACGGCTGCTTCGTCAGCGATGCCAGCCACCGCTATGACGACCCGGACAAGCCGATCACCTGGCAGGGCTTCGAGAGCAAGGGCCCGACGCGGATCGGCGACAACTGCTGGCTCGGCGCCAACGTCGTCGTCACCAGCGGTGTCACGATCGGCGAGCGCTGTGTGATCGGCGCCAACAGCGTGGTGACGCACGATCTCGAGCCGTTCTCGATCGCGGCGGGGTCTCCGGCGCGAGCGATCAAGCGCGTCGAGTACGCCAGGCGATAGCTTGCACGCATGGATCTGGCCGAGGCGATGCGCTGCGCGCCGACGAGCCGGCGATTCACCGCCGAGCCCGTCTCGTCCGATGCGCTGAAGCGCGTCCTGGACAATGCGCGCTTCGCGCCCAGCGGCGGCAACCGCCAGGGCTGGCGGGTCGTCGTGGTGCGCGACGCGGGGCGGCGCCAGGCGCTCCGCGATCTCTACCTGCCCCCGTGGCGCGCCTACCTGGAGCAGACCGGCGGAGCGCAGATGCTGCGCAGTCCCGATGACTTCGACCCGGCCCGCGTGCGCATGGTGCGACGCGCAGACGAATATGCCCGGCGCCTGGACGAGGTGCCGGTGCACCTCGTCGTCGGCGTGCGTCTGAACGACCTGGCCGTGACCGACGCGGCCCTGCCGCGCCAGAGCATCGTCGGCGGCGCGTCGGTATATCCGTTCGTGCAGAACGTGCTGCTCGGCCTGCGCGCGGAGGGGCTCGGCGGCGCGATGACTACGCTGCTGGTTCCCGCCGAGGCCGAGGTGAGGCCTTTGCTGGGAATACCCGAGGACGTGGCGCTTGCCGCGCACATCGGCGTCGGCCACCGGGCCGACGACTGGCCGAAGCGGCTGTCGCGCAAACCAGTCGAGGAGTTCGCCTTCGCAGAGCGCTTCGGCGAGCCGCTGCAGTCCTGATCGGAGCCTCGCCCGAGTCGATAGCCCGCCCTACCAGGGTCCCTCGCGCCGGACTCGGCTACGAGGGCCCTGATGAGCGTGAGCTCTTGCTATTTGGTTGGAGGGACCGGGAGTGGGCTGAAAGCCGTCGTTCCCGGTGCGACTTTCACTCCCAGGCCCGTAGCGGAGTTGGCGTATTGCAGCTCCTTGGCCAGCGTCCCGACGCCGTTGGCCGCCGGCAGTGGTGCGAACTCGACCGTCGAGAGGACACCGAGCGCGTCGCCGCTTGCGTTCATGAAGCCGCTGCCCGAGTCGCCCGGGATGCCCGGCGTCACGGTGTACAGCTCCTGGCTCCAACCGCCGGTGCCTTCCTGGTCGCCGAGGCTCACGCCGGTCTTCGGACTGAGCGCGCTCACGCCGAGGCGCAGAATCGAGTTGCCGTAGCTGAACACGCGTTCGCCCTGCTGGGACACGCTCGATGCGAGCGCGTTGGGGCCACCCCAGAACGGCACCGTCGGATTCACGTTTGCGACCTGCGCGGAGTTGATCTTGATCAGTGCCAGATCGTTGTAGGCGCAGGTGTTGGCGTCTTTCTCTTTGGCGTTCTGCATCGCGATCCAGGAGTTGTAGGCGAGCGTGCCGATCAACGTGCCGTTCTGAACGCCGCCGTTGACGAGGTCGCCAGCGTAGATCGGCGTGCCGAGCGCCAGCGACTTGGTCGTGCAGCCGTTGGTTTCGGTGCCTTCGCCGGTCGAGGAGCAGTGCGCGGCCTGGCCGAGGTAGACATTGCCCGATGCGTCGGTGAAGACGAAGTTGGCGGTGCACTGCGAAGCGCCGTTGAGAAACGACGACGCGTTCGTGAAGGTCATCACGCCAGGGTGGATCGTGGCGCTTTCCGCGGGTGCCCACGCGGACGCGCTGGCAGCGGCGCCAAAGGTCGCCAGCGCGACGGTCGTGAGCAGGACGAGAAGCTTGCGGCGGAGCCTCATCGGCTACCTCCCGGAATCGACGGTAGGACGGCCCGGCGCATGAGCCGCCGAGCCAACGCCCCGCTTACCCGACTGGCAGCCGGTCAAACCCCTCGCCGGACCGACTGGACGATCGGCCGATGTGAGGCCGCCGGCCTAGCCGAGCCGGGCGTGCAGCTCGGCCAGCTCGTCCGGGTTGATCTTGTAGGTGTGCTCGGGTCCCGGGTAGCGCCGCGTGCGCACGTCCTCGGCATAGGCGGCAACCCCTGCGTTCATCTCCTGCTGCAGGTTGGCGTAGCGCTTTACGAAGCGCGGCCCGAGGCCGTCGCGGATACCGAGCAGATCGTGGAACACGAGCACTTGACCGTCGGTCGCCGGGCCGGCGCCGATGCCGATCACAGGGATATCGAGATGGGGCATCAGCTCTTCGGTGACGGCGCTCGGGATCGCCTCGAAGACGAGCGCGAAGCAGCCGACCTCCTGCAGCGCGACCGCCTCCGTGGCGATCCGCTCGGCGGCCGTGGCGGTGCGTCCCTGCGCCTTCCAGCCGCCTAGGGCGGTGGAGGTCTGCGGGGTCAGGCCGACGTGTCCCATCACGGGAATGCCGGCGCCGACTATCGCCCGCGCGCGCTTCACCGAGGCCTCGCCGCCGCCCTCGAGCTTGACGGCCTCGCAGCCGGCCTCCTTGACCATGCGCATCGCTGTGGTGATCGCCTGCTCGTCGGACACCTCGTAGGAGCCGAACGGCAGATCGCCGATCAGCAGCGGCGTGCGCAGGCCCCGGCGCACGGCCCGCGCGAGCACGAGCATGTCGTCGAGCGACACCGGCGTCGTGGCGTTGTAGCCGAGCACCGTCGTGGCGGCCGAGTCGCCGACGAGAACGAGATCGACGCCGGCGGACTCGGCCGCGCGGGCGCTCGGATAGTCATAGGCCGTGACCATCACGATCGGGTCGCCGAGCCGCTTCTTCTCCGCCAGCAGCGGCAGCGTCATCGGCAGGCGTCCGGGGTCGGACGGGGCCTGTATGTCGGGGTGGCTGGACATGCGTGTTTCCTCTCTGAGGCGGTTGACCCCCTACGTCAGCAGGGTGGCCACCGCGTCGTCGATGGTGATGATGCGATTGGTCTGGGCCTGCACGTGCACCACGCGAGGTTCGTAGCTCTGCAGCTCGTCCTGGTCGTAGCTGGCGTAGGAGACGACGATGATCGTGTCGCCGCGCTGCACCAGGCGAGCCGCCGCGCCGTTGACGGTCATCGCGCCCGAGCCGCGCTCGCCGGGAATGGTGTACGTCTCAAAGCGCGCTCCGTTGTCGATGTCGAGCACGTGCACCTGCTCGTGCTCGAGGATGTCCGCGGCCTCGAGCAGGTCCGGGTCGATCGTGATCGAGCCGACGTAATGCAGGTCGCAGTCGGTGATCGTGGCCCGGTGGATCTTTGACTTGAGCATTACGCGTTGCATCAGGCGATGGCCTTTCTCGGTGGCGTTTGACGGGGGGCGGGCACTGCCGACGGCCGCAGGAGGACGTTGTCGATCAGCCGTGTCTGGCCGATCCGCGCCGCGAGCGCCAGCAGCGACTCGCGCTCGAGCTCCTCGCAGGGTTCGAATGTCTCGGGATCGACCAGCTCCAGGTACTCAGGCTCGACGTCGCGTGCGAGCATCGCCTCGCGTGCGGCCTCCAGGAGCGACTGGGCCGAGCGCTGGCCTTCGCCGGCGTGGCGGGCGGCGGCCTGCAGGGCCTCGGGCAGAGCTCGCGCACGCGCGCGCTCATCGGGTGAGAGCTGCGCGTTGCGGCTGGACATCGCAAGCCCGTCGGGCTCGCGCACCGTCGGGCAGACCTGGATGCGCACGGGAAGGTTGAGATCGCTGACGAGCCGGCGGATCACGACCACCTGCTGGGCGTCCTTCTGGCCGAAGTAGGCGACGTCGGGCATCGCCATCCCCAGCAGCTTGGTCACGACGGTGCTCACCCCGCGGAAGTGCTCGGGCCCGCGCGCGGCGCCCTCGAGCCTGTCACTGACGCCAAGCACCTCGACCGCCGTGGCGAATCCCGGGGGATAGACCTCCTCGGCGGATGGCGCGAACAGCACATCCGCTCCGGCCGCCGAGGCGAGGTCCGCGTCGCGGCGCTCGCGGCGGGGATAGCGCTGCAGGTCTGCGTGCTCGCCGAACTGGGCCGGGTTGACGAACAAGGACACGACCACCGTCTCGCACTCGGCGCGCGCGCGGGCGATCAGAGAGTGGTGCCCCTCGTGCAAGGCGCCCATCGTGGGCACGAGGGCGATCCTCGAGCCGTCGCGCCGCGGTGGGGCGAGGGCGCCGCGAAGATCCTCGACGGTGCGCACGACCCTCATGCGCAGGGACAGGGTTGTCTTGGGTGGCTCATCGGTTTCGGTCCAGTTCCTTGCGGATACCGGCGCGACTGAAGATGTCGGTGCGGCCTTGCCTGAAGTCCATCCCGGGGGTGCCCGGTGACGGCTCGTTGCAGATGATAACGGTGCGAGGGGCGTTGTAAAGGGCCCCCGGCCGCGTCACCAGGCGTCGACGTACGGTCGCGTCTTGCCCGCGCGGCGCTGCCAGGTGGGCGCGCCCTCATCGAACAGCGTGGCGATCCAGCGCCTGGAGTCGGCCGGGTCGATCACATCGTCGATCTCCCCGTAGGCGGCCATGTTCAAGCCGCGGCCGCGCTCATAGGCGGCGGCGACGGTCTGCTCGAAGACCCGTTCGCGCTGGTCGGCGTCCTCGATGGCGTCGAGCTCGCGGCGCATTCCCAGCCGTACGGCTCCCTCCAGGCCCATCGCGCCGAACTCCGACGTCGGCCACGCGACGGTGAACAGCGGCGCCTTGAAGCCGCCGCCCGCCATCGCCTGCGAGCCGAGGCCATAGCCCTTGCGCAGGACGATCGTGCCGCAGGGCACGCCAAGGTTGGCGCCGGCGAGGAACATGCGCGCGAAGTGCCGCACCGTGGCGGTGCGCTCGGCGTCGGGCCCGACCATGAAGCCGGGCGTGTCGCAGAGGAACAGCACGGGCAGGCCGAAGGCGTCGCACAGGCCGATAAAGCGCGCTGCCTTGTCGGCCGCGTCGGCGTCGATCGCCCCCCCGAGATGCTTGGGGTCGTTGGCCACCACTCCGAGCGGCCGCCCTTCGTGACGCGCCAGCGCGGTGATCATGCCCGTGCCGAACGCGCGGCGCAGCTCCAATACCGACTCCTCGTCGAACAGCGTGTGCACGACGCGGCGAACGTCATAGATGCGCTTTCGCTCCTGCGGGATCAGTTGGCGCAGCAGATCCTGCTCGGGCAGCCGTCCCGGCTGCTGCGGGCCGTGAAAGTAAGAGATGTAGCGCTTGGCGGCGGCCACCGCCGCGCGGTCGTCGGCGACGCGAAGGTCGACGACCCCGTTGGCGTCCTGCACGTCTATCGGGCCGACCTCTCCCGGCTCATACACGCCCAGGCCGCCCCCCTCGATCATCGCCGGGCCGCCCATGCCGATGCTCGCATCCTCGCTGGCGATGACGACGTCGCAGCAGCCGAGCAACGCGGCGTTGCCGGCGAAGCAGTAGCCCGAGGCGATGCCGACGAGCGGCACCAGGCCGCTGAGCTGCGCAAAGAGCGCAAAGGCGCGGCAGTCCAGGCCGGCGACGATCGGCATGTCAACGTCGCCCGGGCGCCCGCCGCCTCCCTCGGCGAACAGCACCACCGGCAGCCGGCGCCGCGCCGCGATCTCAAACAGCCGGTCCTTCTTGGCGTGGTTGCGCATCCCCTGCGTGCCTGCGAGCACGGTGTAGTCGTAGGACATCGCCACGCACCGGCGGCCGTCGATCTCACCCACGCCGGCGACCAGCCCGTCGGCGGGAGTGCGCGCGATCAGCTCCTCGCGCGAGCGCCTGGCCTCCTGGGCGGCGAACAGCAGCGGCCCGTACTCGACATAGGAGCCCTCGTCGAGCAGTTCGGCGAGGTTCTCACGCGCGGTTCGGCGCCCGCGCTCGCGCCGGCGCGCAACCGCCTCGGGGCGCGCCGCGTCGAGTCCCACAGCATGGCGCTCGCGCACCGCCTCCAAGTCCGCGCGAAACCCATCCTCGGCGCCCGCGAGCGACGCCTGCGGCGCGCTGCGATCGTCGCCGCTGTCAGCGCCGATCAGTGCGAGCACCTGCCCCTCCTCGACGGCGTCGCCGATTGCGACCTCGACGCTGCGCAGGACACCACCGGCCTGCGCGAGCACCTCGTGCTCCATCTTCATCGCCTCGAGCACGATCAGTGGAGCGCCCGAGCCGATCTGCTCGCCCGGCTGGCGGGCGATCGAGACGACAACACCCGCGAACGGGGCTGTCACGCTGGACTGCGCCTCCGGAGGGGTCGCGGGATCGAGCGGCGGCATCGAAGGATCATTGCGCAGCAGCGGCGCCGCTCGCCGTGCGCGTGAACGCCAGCCGGCGCATCCGGCCGTGCGCCGCGCCTGCCCCGGGCCCCGCCGGGCAGCGCTTACCATCCACACGATGTCCTCCGCACAGAGCGAACGCACGGCCTCCGAGCGGCGCGAGGCGCTCAAGGAGGTGTTCGCGCAGGCAAAGCGGTGCACGCGCTGTCCCGAGCTCGCAGCCACCCGCAAAACGGTCGTGTTCGGCGCCGGCAACGCCGACGCAGACCTGATGTTCGTCGGCGAGGCGCCCGGCGCCAGCGAGGATGAGCAGGGCGTGCCGTTCGTCGGGCGGGCGGGAAAACTGCTGGAGACCCTGTTGGGGGAGGTGAACCTTCAGCGCTCGGACGTGTTTATCGCGAACGTGCTGCAGTGCAGGCCCCCGGGCAATCGCGACCCGCTGCCGATCGAGATCGACAACTGCCAGGAGTACCTTCTGCGCAAGGTCGAGCTGATCGCCCCGACGGTCATCTGCACGCTCGGCAACTTCTCCACCAAGCTGCTGCGCGGAGACCCCACGGGAATCACGCGGCTGCACGGCCAGCCGGAGGTGCTCACGCTCGGCCGCCGCGCGGTGCGTCTCTACCCGATCTTCCACCCGGCGGCGGCGCTGTACACGCCGCGCATGCTCGAGACGCTGCGCGAGGATTTCGCCCGGCTGCCCGAGCTGCTGGCGATGGGCGCGCCCGAGCAGCCGCCGCAGGAGCAGGCGAGCGAGGTCGGCGCGATGGCCGAGGCACCGGCTCAGCCGGACCTCGGCGAGCCGCCCGAGCGCGCACCGCAGGGCGACCCCGCGGCGGCCGGCGGCGAGCGGCCGGCTGAAGCCGACCAGCTGGGGCTGTTCTAGGGTGTTCTAGACGCTTTATTCCCACGTTTTCCCTGCAAAGAGGGGATCTTTGAAAAGCGTCGAAATTTTATTTGCCTAGGTCTAAAGTCGGCTAACCCCCTTGCCGATACAGGCCATGTCTCCATCCCTCCAGGAGTAACGACCGGCCCGCGACCCTTTCTCCCGCGGGTCGGTCGCTTTAACGGGACGGACACGGTTGGCTCTAAAGTCTCGACGTGGCCGTGCGCATTGTCGACACCTCGGACCCCGCGGAGACCGAATCGGTTGGTGCGGAGCTGGCTGGGAGCCTGCGCGAGGGAGACGTGGTGCTGGTGCGCGGCGAGCTGGGCTCGGGCAAGACGACACTCGTGCGCGGAGCCGCGCGCGCCCTCGGGGTGACAGACCGCGTCACGAGCCCGAGCTTCAGCATCGGCCACCGCTATCGCGCCGGGGAGCGCCTGATGGTCTCCCACCTCGACCTGTACCGCCTTGCGGACCTCGAGCAGGAGGACCCCGCGTTGCTCGCCGACTACCTCGGAGCGGGAAGCATTGCCTTCGTCGAGTGGCCGGCGGACGCCGCGCGCGAGCTCGCCGGCGCGCGACTGCGCGTGTCATTGACCCACCGCGGCGAAGATCGCCGGCGCATCGAGGTCGCGGAGCCATGATCGTGCTCGGCTTCGACACGGCCACGCAGGCGACCGTCGTCGGGTTGCGCCTGGCCGACGGCGGCACGTTGCAGGCGCGCGACGACCCGGCGGCAGAGGCGCACCCCGGTCACGCCACCCGTCTGCTGTCCATGGCCGGGGAGCTGCTCACGCAGGCCGGCATTCGCTGGAGCGCGGTGGAGCGGATCGCCGTGGGCATCGGCCCAGGCAGGTTCACGGGCCTGCGCGTGGGTATTGCCACGGCGCGCGGACTGGCTCAGTCCCTGGATGTGGGGCTGGCCGGCGTATCGAGCCTGCAGGCGCTGGCGTTGTCCGCCTCGGCCCAGCAGCCCGGCAGGGCGGTCCTCGCCGTGATCGACGCACGTCGCGGCGAGGCCTTCGCGGCTGCCTACCCGCCGTCTGTGGACTTCGCGGCCGGGGGAAGCCCCGCCGAGCCGCTGCGAGGCGAGATCGAGATCCCGCGCGCCGTGGCCGCCTCGCATCTGCAGGACATCGTCGAGGAGCTCGAGCGCGCCGGCGCTCCGCCGGCGCAGCGGTGGCTGGCGGTCGGCGACGGGGCCGTGCTGTTCGCGCGGGAGCTGGCGCAGGCCGGCGTGGAGGTCGCCGCCGACGGCACGGGGCTGAACGCGATCGATCCGCTCGCGATCTGCCGGCTGGGCGCGCGGGCGGCGCTCGCCCCGGCGACGGCGCAGATCCTCCCCGACTACCGGCGCACACCCGACGCGGCGCTCGCTCGCAACCGCCCCCTGGCGCTCGGGGGCGCTGCGCCGTGAGCGAGCGCCCCTCCTCGCAGTTGAGCGGAAGCGAGGCTGCGCCATCGGTCCGGATCCGCCCGCTCGCGTACCCCGACCTGCCGGAAGTGCTGGCGATCGAGCGCCGGGTGTTTCCCACGCCATGGTCGCTGGCGATGTTCGTGCTCGAGCTCTCCAAGCAGACGGGCATCTGCCTGGCGGCGACAGACCGCGTCAAAGCCGGCGACGGCGCCATCGAGGAAGAGCAGCTGGTCGGCTACCTGATCTGCTCGCGCTATGACACGGTGTGGCACGTGATGAACGTCGCCGTCGACCTGCACCGCCAGCGCATGGGCCTGGCGTCGCAGTTGCTCGCCGAGCTGTATGCGCGAGTCGCCGACGAGCGGGCGCGCTTCACGCTGGAGGTGCGTCGCTCCAACACCGTGGCGATCCACCTGTACGAGCGCGAGGGCTTCCGCGCGGCGGGGACACGCCGGCGCTACTACCAGGACAACGGCGAGGACGCGCTCGTGATGTGGCGCACCCCGGCGACGCGGCTGGGCTCGCTCGAGGACGTGCCCAACCCCGGCCCCATATGAGCGTTCTTGCGCTGGAGACCAGCTGCGACGACACGTGCGCCGCGGTGATCGATGACGACGGGCGCATCCGCGCCAACGTGATCTCCTCCCAGACCGTCCACGAGGACTTTGGCGGAGTCGTTCCGGAGATCGCCTCGCGCCACCACCTCGAGCTCGTTAACGCGATCGTGCAGCGTGCCCTGAGCGTCGCCTCGATCGGGCTCGACGACGTGGGGCTCGTCGCCGCGACCCAGGGCCCCGGGCTGATTGGCGCGCTGCTCGTCGGCCTGTCGACCGCCAAGGCGCTGGCGGCCGCGCGCGAGCTCCCGTTCGCGCCTGTCGACCATCTGCAGGGTCACGTTGCAGCGAACTTCCTGCTGCCGCTGGCGGCCGACCCGGACGTCGACGCTGCGTCTGACTCCGGCCCCGGCCGCGCGGCGACGAACGGTGGCGCATTCCAGCCGCCGTTCGTGTGCCTGATCGCCAGCGGCGGGCACACGCTGCTCGCCCACGTGCGCGAGCACGATGGCTTTCAGGTGCTCGGGCGAACGCTCGACGACGCCGCCGGAGAGGCCTTTGACAAGGGAGCCAGGATGCTCGGCCTCGGCTA
>JAXDGQ010000135.1:0-4072 GCA_034664965.1 Solirubrobacteraceae bacterium
AGCTCGCCGAGGCGCGCAACAACGGCGAGAACGCCGCCTACCAGGCCGAGCGCCAGCTCGCCGACCTCGGCGATCAGGTCGACAGCGACTCCAAGGAGCGCATCGAGGCCGCGATCAAGGAGGTCCGGGAGTCGCTCGAGGCCGAGGACCCGGCGGCGATAAACGCCAAGACCGAGGCTCTGCAGACGGCCTTCCACGCGATCTCCGAGGCGATGTACCAGCGCGCTCAGGAGTCCGCGGCGACCGACGGCAACGGCGCGGCGCCATCCGGCGACGGCTCGACCTCCGATGACGAGGACGTGGTCGACGCCGAGGTGGTCGACGAGCCCAAGGCATAGCGCGCGATGTCCGACTCCCCCAAGCCGATCATCGACCAGACCGTGCCGGAGCAGTCGTCCGAGCAGGCGCCCGAGCAGCAGTCAGCCGAGCACGAGCAGACCCCCGGCGCAGCCGCGCCGGGGGCGGCGGTTCAGGACGGCCCCGACGCCGCCGGCGAGCTGAAGGAAGACCTCGACGAGCTCGGGGAGCTCGCCGCCGAGCGCGACGAGTACCTCGCGCTCGCCCAGCGCACGCAGGCCGACTTCGAGAACTACCGCAAGCGCGTCGCCCGCGAGTCCGCGCTCGCCCAGGAGCGCGGCGTGGCCAAGCTCGCCAAGGAGCTGCTGCCGGCGATCGACAACCTCGACCGCGCGCTCGACGCCGCCGCGACCGACGATCCGCTGCTCGACGGTGTGCGGCTCGTGCGCTCGGAACTGAGCGCCGCGCTGGCGCGTCTCGGCGTCGAGTCCTTCTCGCCGCTGGGCGAGACGTTCGACCCGGCCGTGCACGAGGCGATGGCCACCGTCCAGCAGCCCGCCGAGGGCGGCGCTGACAGCGGGCTGGTCGTCGAGGTCTACCAGCCCGGCTACAGGCTCGGCGAGAGCATCATCCGCCCGGCGCGCGTGGTCGTGGCCGCCTAGACCGGAGGACAGATGGCAACGCGACCCGACTACTACAAGACGCTCGGGGTCGACAAGAAGGCGACACCCGAGGACATCAAGAAGGCCTACCGCAAGCTGGCGCGCCAGTACCACCCCGACCGCAACCCCGGGGACAAGGGCGCCGAGGCGCGCTTCAAGGAGATCTCCCAGGCCCACGACGTGCTCGGCGACCCGGAGAAGCGCAAGCAGTACGACAGCGCCAGCGGCCCCTTCGCGACCGGCGCAGGGCCGGGAGGGGGCTTCGGCGGCTTCGGCAACTTCGACTTCGATGCCTCCTCGATGGGCGACATCCTCTCCAACCTGTTCGGCGGCGCCTCCGGCGGCGGCGGGCGCGGCGCTCGCCAGCGCCCGCGCGCCGAACGCGGCTCCGATCTCGAGACGCAGGTCTCGATCTCCTTCGACCAGGCCGTCTCCGGAGCGCAGGTGCCGCTGCAGGTGCCCATGCAGGCGCGCTGTGAGACCTGCCACGGAACCGGCGCCAAGCCGGGCACCACTCCGACGGTCTGCCCCCGCTGCGAAGGCCGCGGCGTCGAGACGCAGGGCCAGGGCGCCTTCTCGATCTCCCAGCCGTGCTCGCTCTGCCACGGCTCCGGCACGATCATCGAGGATCCCTGCCCGACCTGCCACGGCTCCGGCGCCGTGCGCACCGTCAAGCGCCTGCGCGTCAACATCCCCGCCGGCGTGCGCGACGGCAGCCGCATCCGCCTGGCGGGCAAGGGCGAGCCGGGGCGAAACGGCGGCCCACCGGGCGACCTGTACCTGATCACGCACGTCGCCGGCTCGCCCGTGTTCACGCGCAAAGGGTCCAACTTCGAGGTCGAGGTGCCGCTCAGCATCCCCGAGGCGCTGCGCGGCGCCGAGGTGCAGGTGCCGACGCTCGATGGCGTCAAGACCCTGCGCGTGCCCCCGGGCACCGCACACGGCACCGTCCAGCGCCTGCGCGGGGAGGGCCCGCCCAAGCTCGGCAGCGGTTCCCCGCCGGCGCGCGGCGACCTGCACTATCGCTTCGTCATCGACGTGCCCAAGGAGCTCAACTCCGACCAGCAGAGCGCCGTCGAGGAGCTGTCCAAGGTGTTCAACGGCGACCCGCGCGCGCGGCTGTTCGCCGGCAGCGCCTCCACGCGCCCCAGCGCCGAGGCGAAGGAGAGCGGCGATGGCCCGTCGTAGCGTCGCTCGCTTCACGCGCGTGTCGGTCGACGCCGGGCGCGGCGTGTTCATGATCTCCGTCGCCGCCGAGCTCGCGCAGATGCATCCGCAGACGCTGCGCATGTACGAGGCGCGCGGGCTGATCGAGCCCAAGCGCTCGCCCAAGGGCACGCGCCTGTACTCCCAGGAGGACGTCGACCGCCTGCGGCGCATCCAGGAGATGACCTGCGACCTCGGCCTCAACCTCGCCGGCGTCGAGCGCGTGCTCGCGCTGGAGACGCAGGTCGACGAGATGCACGCGCGCATCGAGGACCTCGAGGTCAAGGCGCTGCACGCGCAGGTGCAGCTCGCCGAAGAGCTCGAGCAGGTGCGCCGCTCCTTCCGCGCCGAGCTCGTCCCCTATCGCAGCGGCGCGATCGTGCGCGCCGCCGACGCGCGCTCGCCTTTTACCCGCCCGCCCAACCGCTCCGCCGAGAGGAGGCCCGATGGCAGCTAATCCCGCCAGCCCCGCCGCGCAGCCGCCCGAGGAGGAGCAGAGCCCGCTGCAGCGCTTCGGGCGCGACCTGACCGAGATCGCCGAGCTCGGCAAGCTCGACCCGGTGATCGGCCGCGACGAGGAGATCCGCCGCGTCATCCAGGTGCTCTCGCGCCGCACCAAGAACAACCCCGTGCTGATCGGCGAGCCCGGCGTCGGCAAGACGGCGATCGTCGAGGGCCTGGCACAGCGGATCGTCTCCAAGGACGTGCCCGAGTCGCTGCGCGACCGTCGCGTGATCGCCCTGGACATGGGCGCGCTGATCGCCGGCGCCGCCTACCGCGGCGAGTTCGAGGAACGCCTCAAGGGCGTGCTCAAGGAGGTCTCAGACGCCCAGGGCACGATCATCCTGTTCCTCGACGAGCTGCACACGATCGTCGGCGCCGGAGCCGCGCAGGGCTCCGTCGACGCCTCCAACCTGCTCAAGCCGATGCTCGCCCGCGGCGAACTGCGCGCGGTCGGCGCGACCACGCTGGACGAGTACACCAAGTACATCGAGAAGGACGCCGCGCTGGAGCGGCGCTTTCAGCCGGTGACGGTCCCCGAGCCCAGCGTGCAGGACACGATCGCCATCCTGCGCGGGCTGAAGGAGCGCTACGAGGTCCACCACCACGTCACCATCCAGGACAGCGCGCTGATCGCCGCCGCGACGCTCTCGCACCGCTACATCGCCGACCGCTTCCTGCCCGACAAGGCGATCGACCTCGTCGACGAGGCAGCCGCCAAGATCCGCATCGAGATCGACTCGCTGCCGACCGAGATCGACGAGGTCAAACGGCGCACCATGCAGCTGAAGATCGAGCTCGAGTCGCTGCGCAAGGAGAAGGACGACGCCGCCAAGGCGCGCCGCAAGGCGATCGAGGAGGAGGTCGCAGAGCTCGAAGCCCGCGAGCGCGAGATGACCGAGCAGTGGGAAAGCGAGAAGCAGGCGATCGCCGGCATCAGCGAGACGCGCGAGCAGCTCGACGCGGCGCGCATCGAGATGGAGCGCGCCGAACGCGACGCCGACCTGCAGCGCGCCGCCGAGCTTCGCTACGGCGAGATACCCGAGCTCGAACGCAAGATCGCCGAGTACGAATCCGCCGAGCGCGAGCGCGGCGGCGAGGGACCGGTGTTCCTCAAAGAGGAGGTCGACGCCGACGACATCGCCGAGGTCGTCGCACGCTGGACCGGCATCCCCGTCAGCCGGCTGATGGAGGGCGAAACGGAGAAGCTCGTGCACATGGAGGAGCGCCTGCACGAGCGCGTCGTCGGCCAGGACACCGCCATTGAGGCCGTCGCCACCGCGCTGCGCCGCTCGCGCGCCGGGCTGCAGGACCCCGACCGCCCGATCGGGTCGTTCCTGTTCCTCGGCCCGACCGGCGTCGGCAAGACCGAGCTCGCGCGCGCGCTCGCCGAGTTCATGTTCGAC
>JAXDGQ010000136.1:0-3829 GCA_034664965.1 Solirubrobacteraceae bacterium
GTGTGCCGCTCGCCTTGAACCTGCGTGTGGACACGCAAGCTCCCCATGGTGGCTGTCGAGGAGGGCTGATCGCTAACCGGTATCAGCGTGACTGCGCGCTCTTCTCGAACCAGGCACCGCGGGCAGAGATCGCCTCTGGACCCTTTGTAGGGCACCGTCAAGCCGCAGTTGAGGCATTTCAGCCTGAGCATCTCCTCTCTCCACCCTCTGCGGAGCCTTACCCGGTGTGCCTGCGCAGCAAACGACCGCTCGAGCGCGGCCGGCAATCTGGTGCGCTGGTCGCCCGCGCAGTATGGTCGCCGGCACATACCCCGAGGAGAGGAACCGCGATGGCTGTCGGCATAAGGCTCAAGTTCAGCGGCGGAACGCAGGAGAACTACGACGCGGCCCATGGGGTGATGGAGATCGACACCGACCCGCCCGCGGGCATGATCGTCCACTCCGCCGGGCCCGTCGACGGCGGCTGGGGCGTGATCGACTTCTGGGAGTCGCGCGAGGCGTTTGACAGCTTCGTGCAGGAGCGGCTGATGCCGCGCCTGCATGGGCTCGGCGAGCGGGGCTTCCCGAACCCCCCGGACGTCAAGGAGTTCCCGGTCCACAACCTCCAGACCCCTTAGCGCCGAGGTTTCCGTCCGGCGAGCGGGGGTAGCTCCCAACCGGGTTGGCCACCCGCAGGGGGCCGTCCCAGGGTCGCTGCCTCGCCCTGGCGCAGGCCCGGGCAGTGGCACGACGGAGGGTTGCTTGCGACGCGCCCGCGAGGGATGCGCGTCGCGAGCGCCCTTATCGCGTCTCAGGCCGGCGTGGGAACCGACTGGCGCGCCAGCGAGACCAGCGTTGCAAGTTCTTTGGCGATGTTGTCGCTGATCGCGCCGATGTCAGGCAGCGAGTCGTAGTCGCCGAGCAGGCCGAAGTTCATCTGCCCGTTGTAGGACATGATGCCGATTGCCAGCGCGTGGTTTTCCGGCAGGAAGGCCACCGGGTAGGCCTCGAGCATCTCGCGGCCGAGCACGTACAGCGGGAACTGCGGCCCCGGGACGTTGGTCACGAGCAGGTTGAACAGGCGCGTGGAGAAGTTCAGCCGGGAAGCCTGCGCGAGGATCGTCGGCGGCGCAAAGTTCTGCGCGCCGGCGATCACCTCGGCGCCGAGCGCCTGCTTTGACTCCTTCAGGCCGTCCATCGCCTGCGAGACGAAGCGCAGTCGCTGTACGGGATCGGCGATGTAGACGGGCAGCGGCCCGCGCATGACGACGATCCGGTTGCCCCCTTGGCCGTGCTCATCCTCGACTCTCACCGAGACCGGCACGAGCGCGCGCATCTCCACACCCTCGGTGCGCCGCCCGCGCGAGATCAGAAAAGTTCGCAGAGCGCCCGTCACGACGGCCAGCACGACGTCGTTGACCGTGCCGCCGAAGGCGTTCTTGACGGTCTTGAAGTCGTCCAAGCTGCTGCCGATGCCGAAGAAGCGCCGGTGCGGCCCAATCGGAACATTCAAGGGCGTTTCCGGCGCTGGGTTCAGACCTGCCCAGACGATCTCGCCGACGCCCTCGGCGGCCTCGCGGGCACGCGCCAGCGCGCGGTCGGGGTGGGCGAGCGCGTCGATCGCGCCCTCGGCAAGCTCGAGTCCCGCGCGCACCGCGCCGCGGATGCCTGCCGCCACCAGCTCGGCCGTCCCGGGTTCGTTGTGGGGCTGCCAGGCGCGGCCGTTGTGCCGGACCGCCGGCGCCTGGGGCGACAGGTCGAACAGCACCGTCGCCAGGTCGACGCCGGCGATTCCGTCGATCAGCGAGTGATGCGTCTTGGTGATCAGCGCGAAGCGTTCGTCCTTCAGCCCCTCGATCAGCCACATCTCCCACAGCGGCTTGGATCGATCGAGCTGCTGGGAGAAGATCCGCGCTGTGAGCCCGCAGAGCTGCTCCCATCCGCCCGGCGACGGCAGCGCGGTGTGGCGGATGTGGTACTCGAGATTGAAGGACGGATCATCGACCCACACCGGGCGGCCGCTGTCCAGCGCCGTGGAGGCGAGCTTGTGGCGGTAGCGCGGAACCAGGTGAAGGCGCCGGCGAATCTGCTCGAGGAACTCGCCCATCGTCGGCGGCGGCCCTTCTACGATCGTCAGGCCGCCGATGTGCATGTGCGAGTTGCCGCTCTCCTGGTGCAGGAACGAGGCGTCTACCGGCGTCAGCCTGTCGAGGTGTCTCTGGGGCACGAGCGCTTAGCGTACCTGGGCGCGCCCTACAATGGCAATCGTGGCGAACACCGTTGAGAAGCTGCTGCTCGCAGCGCCGCGCGGTTACTGCGCGGGCGTCGACCGCGCCGTGCAAACCGTCGAACGCGCGCTGGAGATTCATGGCGCCCCCGTCTATGTGCGCAAGGAGATCGTGCACAACAAGCACGTCGTCGAGCAGCTGCGCGCGCGCGGGGCGATCTTCGTCGAGGAGGAGACCGAGGTGCCGGAGGGCGCGGTGTGTGTGTTCTCCGCGCACGGTGTCGCCCCGAGCGTGCGCGAAGGCGCGCTCGCCCGGAAGCTGCAGACGATCGACGCGACGTGCCCGCTGGTGACCAAGGTGCACCGCGAGGCCGTTCGCTTCGCGGGCGACGGGTACACGGTCGTGCTCGTCGGCCACGACGGCCACGAGGAGGTCGAAGGGACGATGGGCGAGGCGCCCGAGCGCATCGTGCTCGTGCAGAGCGAGGAGGATGTCAAAGAGCTGCAGATCGCCGACCCCGAGCGAGTCGCCTACATCACGCAGACGACGCTCGCCGTCGACGAAACGACCGCGATCCTCGCGCGCCTGCGCGAGCGCTTCCCGAAGATCGTCGGTCCGCGCACCGATGACATCTGCTACGCCACCACCAATCGCCAGGCCGCGGTCAAGCAGATGTCCGACAATTGCGATCTGCTGCTCGTGATCGGCTCGCGCAACTCCTCCAACTCGGTGCGCCTGGTCGAGGTCGCGCGCGACTGTGGAACCGAGTCTCACCTGATCGATACGGCCGACGAGATCCGTGAGGAGTGGCTTGCAGATGCCCGCGTCGTCGGCATCTCCTCGGGGGCCAGCGCGCCCGAGAACCTCGTGCAGGACCTGGTCCAGTTATTCCGCGATCGAGGCGTCACAGACATCTCCGAGTTCCACGTGATTCGCGAGGACGTCCGCTTCATGCTGCCGAAGACGATTCGCGAAGCCGCCACCGTCGGCGAGGGACGCTGAGCGTCGCGCAAGTCCTGCCGCGACGCCCACGGCCGGGCGCGGCGAGTCATCTCAAGGGGCGACCATGCGCACGCTGATCCTCTCTGACCTGCACCTCGGCAGCGTCTCGCGTTCGGACCTGCTGCGGCGCCCCGAGCTGCGCGAGCCGCTGCTGCGCGCGGTCGAGGGCGTCGATCGGGTGGTGCTGCTCGGCGACGTGCTCGAGCTTCGCCACGGCCCTCCGCGCGAAGCGCTCGCGATCGCCCAGCCGTTCTTCGAGGATCTCGGCCGTGCGCTGAAGGGCGCGGAGCTCGTGCTCGTCGCCGGCAACCACGACCATGCCCTGATCGAGCCATGGTTGGCGCTGCGCGCCGAGCTCCCGGCTCCGGCCCCGCTGGGCCTCGAGCAGCTGCTCGAGCCGGTCGAGGCCTCGCCGATGGTCAAGCGGCTGGCCGATTGGGCCGCCCCGGCGCGCGTGCGCTTCGCCTACCCGGGCCTGTGGGTGCGCCCCGATGTCTACGCGACGCATGGCCACTACCTCGACTGTCACCTGACCGTCCCCACGATCGAGCGGCTGACCGTCGCCGCGATGAGCCGGCTGCTCGGGCGCCCCGCCCACGGGTTCGGTCAGGTCGCCGACT
>JAXDGQ010000137.1:0-3535 GCA_034664965.1 Solirubrobacteraceae bacterium
ACTCCTCCTCGCGCGGCCGGGCGCATGACATTGGGCAGCTCGAGCTTGCCGAGCAGTTTTGACTCGAGCGTCGCCTCGCTCAGGTACGGGCCGTCGGGCAGCGCGTTGACGCTGCGCCGATAGGCGCCGTGCAGGTCGGCCTGAAACTCGGGCAGGCGGTCCCGGTGAGGGGCGAGCAGCACGACCGTCAGGTCGTCCTCGTTGGGGAACGTGTAAGCGGCATCGGGGTCCAACAGCCACATGCGCGAGCGCTCGGTGGCGGGGCGAAGGCCGCGCCAGTAGCCCCAGTAGAAGAAGCGCCGGTGCGGCTTGACGCGCCCCGGGACCCGCGCCCAGCGCGCGACCTTGGAGTCGCGCCCATCGGCTGCGACGACGAGCGCGGCGCGCACGTCTCGCTGCCCGCGGGCACGATCTTCGACGCGCACCCCTTCGGGGCGACCCTCGCCGAGCAGGCCGACCGCCGTGCAGCCGGACATCAGCTCGACGCCCGGCGTGTCGGATGCGAGCTGACGGAGGATCGGGTCGAGCGCGCGGCGGGTGATGTTGTAGCCGTGCGGTGCGTCGCGGTCGGCCACGATCCAGCCGCTGTCCCGCGTCCACAGGTCGATGCTGTTGTGCACCGCCCCTCGCTGCTCGATCAGCGGCGCGAGCCCGAGCTTCTCGATCGTCGGCGTGGCGCTCGACTGGATGTAGTGCGTGCAGACGGTCTTGTGCGCGTCGAGCGCCGGGCGGCGCTCGATCAACGCCACGCGCGCCCCGCGTTGCGCGAACAGCCGCGCGGCCGTGCAGCCCGCCGTGCTGGCGCCGACGATCGCGACGTCGTAGCGCTCGGCGGCCGGGCTTGCGCTCATCGCCGCCCGAGGCGGGCCTGCAGGCGCTGGAGCGCGACCATCCCGCGCTCGGCTGTGCTGCCGGGCGGCGGCACGATCCCGAGCTGGCGCGCGAGGTCGTTCATGTCGTAGAACGCGCGGTAGAGGGCGATCCGCCCGTCGCGCATGGTCCATTGATCGATGCCGTCGACATGCATGCGGCGACCGGTGGGGGCAAAGCCCGGCGGCTCGATCGGCCCGCGGTGGGTGCCCTCCATGTACCAGGCCCAGAAGACCACGTCGCCGCAGACCGACACCAGTGGAGGCTCGGGCTCGCCGAAGTGCAGGTCCGGGAAGCCGCGGAAGCTGGTGCGCATGAACTCCTGCACCTCTGCGATGCCATGTGCAGGCTGCGCCAGCGCCGGGTCGGCCCACACGATGTCCTGCGTCACGAGCTCGGCCATCGCGGCCGTGTCGCACTCGTTCCAGGCCGTGCTGTAGCGCTCGGTGAAGTCGCGCATGTCCGCCGGCACGTTGCTCGCCGAGGTGCTCACCGCCATGGCCCAACCATAGTCGCGGATGTCGGTGAAGCGCAACCCCGCGCCGCGTTGCCCGCTTCGCCTGCTCCCCGGCCCAGCCGGCGCTCAGGAGGCCGGCTCGACGCGTGGGCGCTCGCCGAGCCAGCGACGCCAGGGCAGCTGTGCGCCGACGCGGGCGAGCTCGGCGATCTGCGGGGCGCTCGCGCGGTCCAGCGTGGCGACCTCGACGAAGCCAAAACGCGTGATCGTCTCCAGGTTCGAGCGCTCCAGGCGCGAGGGCTCCTGCGGCCATGGCGTGAGCACGACCGCGCGCACGCTGAGGCCTGCGGCGCGCGCCGATTGCAGCGTGAGCAGCGTGTGGTTGATCGTGCCCAGCCCGGGACGAGCGGCGATCAGCAGCGGCAACCGCAGCGCGACCGCGAGGTCGCAGACGGTCAGGTTGTCGGCCAGCGGTGACAGCAGGCCCCCGACACCCTCGACGATCAGCGTCCCGGCGGCGTCGTCTGGATCGCCCACCGCGGCGGCGCCCGCCGCCAGCAGCCGCCTGGCGTCGAGCGTCTCGCCCGCGAGCTCCGACGCGAGCAGTGGCGAGACCGCGGGTCCGTAGCGCAGCGGCGCGACCTCGTCCGCGCGCATGCCGGCGGCGGCCGCGAGCAGCTCGTGGTCGGCGGGCCACTGCGGCTGCGCGCCGCTCGCGCCGGGCTCGTCGAGTCCGGTGACGGCCGGCTTGTGCGCCGCCACGTGCTCGCCGTCGACGGACATCGCCGCAAGCAGCGCGGCGCTCAGCACCGTCTTGCCGGCCCCGGTATCGGTGCCGGTGACGAACAGCCCGCGCATGCCCGTGCCGGCCCGCTAGGCGGCGTGTGCGACTGCGCTCTCGCGCTCGCCGTCGAACGGCGCATTGGCGTCGCCCGACTCCGCCTGCACCGGGGCCGGCGGGCGACGCGGGCGCGGCTGCTCGACGTCGAAGGGCACCGACGCTGACTTGGCGACAGGCAGCGGCTCGTGCACCTCGCGCTCGAGGTCTTGCTCGCCCTGCCCCGCAGGCTCGGGCTCGGGCAGCGGGGTTCCCAGCTGCGCCGGGTCCAGCCCGAGCTTGCGCGCCGCCGCAGCGAGCACCTCGGCGGCCATGCGCATGTCGGTCGCCGTGTGCGAGGCCATCGCCGCCAGGCGCAGCCGCGAGGTCCCGGCCGGCACGGTCGGGGGTCTGATCGCCTGCGCGAACACGCCTCGCTCGATCGCCTCCTGGCACAGGTGCAGCGTGTCCTGCGCGTCGCCGACGACGAGCGGCACGATGTGCATGTCGCCTTCGGCGACCGCGAAGCCCTCGCAGGCCAGCGCACGGCGCAGCGTCCGCGCGTTTGCGCCGAGGCGCTCGACGCGGTGCGGGCGCTCCTGCAGCAGCTCCAATGCCGCCAGCGCACCGGCCATCGCCGGCGGTGGCGCGGCCGTCGAGAAGATGAACGAGCGCGATGTGTTCAGCAGGTAGCGGACCATCTGCTCGTCGCCGCACACATACGCGCCGTAGGAGCCCAGCGCCTTGCCGAGCGTGCCCACGATCGTGTCGACCTCGCCCTCCAGGCCAAGGTCTGCGAGGACGCCCCGTCCGCCCGGGCCGTAGGTGCCGATCGCATGCGCCTCGTCGACGGCGAGGCGCGCGCCGGACGCTTGGGCGAGCTCGACGATCTCCGCCAGCGGCGCCACGTCGCCGTCCATCGAAAAGACCGAGTCGGTGACGATCAGACGACCGCCCTGTGCGTGACCTCGGCCGCTGTGACGGCGCATGCTCCACAACAGGTGTTCGACGTCGGCATGCCGGTAGACGACGACCTCCGCGCGCGAGAGGCGGCAGCCGTCGACGATCGACGCGTGGTTGAGCTCATCGGAGAACACCGTGTCGCCACGTCCCGCCAGCGCGCCGATCACGCCGAGGTTCGCAAGGTAGCCCGACCCGAAAAGCAGACACGACTGGCGGCCGGTGAACGCCGCCAAGCGCTCCTCCAGGCGGCGATGGACGGTCATCGTGCCTGAGATCAGCCGCGATGCGCCGGCGCCGACGCCCCAGCGCATCGCCGCCTCGGCTGCCGCCTCGCGCACGCGCGGATGGTCGGCGAGGCCAAGGTAGTTGTTCGAGCACAGCAGCAGCACCGGCTGTCCGTCGAGCAGCACCGTCGGCCCCTGCGGGCC
>JAXDGQ010000138.1:0-4465 GCA_034664965.1 Solirubrobacteraceae bacterium
GACCCGCGACCATTCCATGCGAATGGCGTCCAGTCTTTCTTCCCCTTCTTCTTCTGTGACGCAGAACTGCACCCAGCCCCAGCCGCTCTGAAGCTGCCCGCGACTACCGGGCTCTTCCGTGTCGACCGTGAACCAGGCCACGTGCTGCTTGCCGTCGCAGGTGAACGAGTTGCGATGGCTCTGCCACCAGACGGCGGCCGTGCCGCCGAACCCTGACCCTTCGCCGGAGATCGCGGGGTCGATTTCGCCATTGGCGCTCTGCTTGACCGAGACCCAGATGTGATCTCCGAACGTGCACGAGTAGCGCACGTGCACGTCTGCGACCGTGCCGCGTACGTGCACCGGCCCGAGTAGGGTCGCGTCCCCGACAGAGAACGATTCTTCCGGGGTGTGCTTCGCGCTCGCAGGAGCGGCGCCAATGAGGGCCATTGCCGCCACGGCGGCAAGTGTTGTGCAACGCCTCATTTCTCCTCCCTTCCATGGAAGTTAGATACGCGCGCACCTTACCCGTTCCCCCTCGAGGGAAACCGCCGGCCCGACCCGTCACTACCCCGGCAGGATGCGCTCGAGCAGGGCCGGGACGTCGGCGATCGAGTCCGCCACGGCCGTCGGCGTCACTTCCGGCGGCAGCGCGTCGTGGCGGTACTTTCCCGTCCGCACCAGGACTCCCGGCAGCCCTGCGGCCATCGCACCACCGACGTCCGCCTCGACGTCGTCGCCGATCATCACCGCGCTGTCCAGCCCCATGTCGACGATCGCCGCCTGGAAGAACGCCTCAGCCGGCTTGCCGACGACCACGGCCTCGCGTCGCGTCGCGTACTCCAGCGCGGCCGCATACGCACCCACGTCCAGCGCCAGGCCGTCGGCCCTGCGCCAGTAGCGGTTGTGCTGCAGCGCCACCAGCTCCGCGCCGTCCATGATCAGGCGAAAGGCGCGGTTGAGCAGCTCGGCGTCGAACCTCGCGCCCACGTCGCCCAGGATCACGGCTTGCACCGCCTCACCCGCCACAGGGGCGCCGAGCGGGGCGAGATCCTCGCGCAGGCCGTCGCTGACGATCAGCTCGACCGATTCGTACCCGCGCTCGGCGCAGTAGCTCACGGCCATCGCCGCCGGCGTCAGCACCTCCTCTACGGTGACGCCGAAGCCGAGCTCCTCCAAGTGCTCGCAGACCTGGCGCCGCGAGCGCGACGTCGTGTTCGTGACCAGGCGCATGCCGGCGCCCAGCTTGCGCAACTGCTCCAGCGCCTCGTGCGCGCCGTCGATCGGCTCGTCGCCGACGTACAGCACGCCGTCGATGTCGAGCAGAATGCCGAACGGACCCTCGCTGGCAGCGTTCATGGCTGCACTCTAGAGCCGAGGCGACGGCCGCACCGGCGCCGCGCGACGGGCGAGTTCCGCCGGCCCACCGGCGGGGCGGCGCGCATGGCGGCGGCGCTCAGAAGAACAGCCCGCCGAGCGCGCTGCCGGCGTGATGCACGAGATTGAACAGCGGCTGGGGGATGATCCCGAAGAACAGCGTCGCGGCGCCGGCGAGGGCGCCCACCAGCAGGACCTCGATCTGGGGGCCCCGCGAGGGCTCGTCGAGCTCGGGCGAGCCGCCGGCCAGCGCCGGGAGCGCTTCGCCGCCGGGGACCGGCGCGCCGGCTCCAGATGGGAGCTGGCCGGTGCCGGGTTGCTCGCTCGGCGCCTTGCGCATCCACATCGCCGCGATGACCGGTAGGTAGTAGCCGAGCGAGATCATCGAGCCGATCACGATCGCCACCCCCAGCCACGTGTACCCGCCAGACACCGCGGCGTCGATCAGATAGAACTTGCCCGTGAAGCCGGCCGTGGCCGGGATGCCAGCGAGCGCGAGCATCGAGATCGTCATCGGCCAGGCCAGCAGGGGGCGCTCGCGTCCGAGCCCGGATACCGACTGAATCGAGTCGCCGAAGCCGGTTTCGCGCTCGCGCGCGACGATTACGGCGAACGAGGCCATGTTCATGAACACGTACACCGCGAGGTAGAAGACCGTTGCGCGCACGCCGAGCTGGGTCGCCACGACGACGCCCGCGAGCATGTAGCCCGCCTGCGCCACCGAGGAGTACGCGAGCATCCGCTTCAGCGAGGACTGCCCGAGCGCGCCGACGTTGCCGACGAGGATCGTGATCGTCGCGAGCACGGCAAGCGCCGGTCCCCAGGTGCTCTGCGCGCCGATCAGCGCCACGTCGAAGAAGCGCAGGAACACGCCGAAGGCGGCGGCCTTGGTCGCGACGGCCATGAACGCCGTGATCGGCGTCGGCGCGCCCTCATAGACGTCCGGCGTCCACTGGTGGAAGGGGGCGACCGAGGCCTTGAAGCAGAGGCCGACCACGCACAGCGCGATGCCCGTCAGCGTCAGCGGGTCGCTCGCCAGGCTTCCGGCCGACAATGCGCGGGCGATCGCTGCGAAGTCCGTCGCGCCGGTGGCGCCGTAGATCATCGCCAGGCCGTACAGCAGCGTCGCCGAGCCGACCGCGCCGACGATCAGGTACTTCAGCCCCGACTCCAGCGACTGCTCGCGGCGCAGCTCGCTCGCACACAGGACGTACAAGGGGATCGACAGCAGCTCCAGGCCGACGAACAGCGCGACCGTGTTCTGCGCCGCCGCCAGCAGCGACATGCCGGCGATCGACGCGAGCAGCAGCGCGTGAAACTCGCCGTGGGCCGCTTCGCGCGCGGCGCGCGAGCGCCACGCCAGCAGAACGCTGAGCGCCCCGCCGGTCGCGAGGATCAGGTTGAGCACCAGGGAGAGGTCGTCGATTGCAAGCGCTCCGGAAACGATCGACTTCTGCGCGTCCCACTGCCAGATCGTCAGCCCGGCCGTTGCGCCGAGCACGATCAGGCTCAGCGCGGGCACCGCGTGGGCACGCGCCCAGTGGGCGCCGATCAGCCCGACGAGCAGCACGATCGTCGCGCCGCCCAGCAGTGCGATCAGCGGCGAGAGTCCCGCGAAGTCGATGTGCGGCCCCTTCAGGTGGGCGCTTGACAGCATGACCAGCGACCTCACGGGGCGGCTCCTTCAGGGGAGGTCCCACCGGTCGAGAGCGGCGCTGCGCTGCCCGTCAGGCCGCCTGCAAGCTGCGACGAGGGTGCTTCCAGCGCGCCGTGCGACGCCGCGACAGCCCTCTTGACCGAGCCTTCGCTGCGATGCAGCGCCAGCTGCGGGTACAGCGCCATGAAGATGATCACCGCGAGCAGCGGAACGAGCACCAGCCCGTCGCGGAAACCGAGCTCGCCCGACTGCACCTTCGGACCGACGCGGTTGTGCATCGCCCTGATCAACAGGCGCAGCGCGTACACGCTCGCCAGCACGACCCCGCTGAAGGCGATCACCGCGATCGCCAGCTTGGTTTTGAAGACGCCGAGCAGGATCAGGAACTCGCCGACGAAGTTCGACGACCCCGGCATCGCCAGCGTCGCCAGCGCGACGATCAAGAAGATCGTCGCCAGCACCGGCGCGCGGAAGGCGATGCCGCCCATGTCGCGCAGGTCCTCCGAGCCACCCGCGCGCTGCGCGAGCAGCCCGACGATGAACAGCAGAGCAGCGACTACGAGACCGTGGTTGACCATCTGCAGCAGCGCGCCCTGCGCGCCCTGCGGGTTCAGCGAGAAGATGCCGAGCGTGATGAAGCCGAGCTGCGCGACGGACGAGTACCCGGCGACCAGCCGCGCGTCGGACTGCGAGAAGGCGACGACCGAGCCGTAGACGATCGAGGCCAGCGCGATCAGCAGCATCAGCGTCTGGAAATGCGCGGCCGCCTGCGGATACAGCGGCAGGACGATTCTCAAGAAGCCGTATGCGCCGACCTTCGAGAGCACGCCGGAGAACACCATCAGCACCTCGATCGGCATCGCCTTGTAGCCGTCGGGCATCCAGCCGTGCAGTGGAAAGGCCGGCATCTTCACCAGGAACGCTGCGGCGAAGAACAAGAAGATCCACTCCTGCGAGCCGCGGCTCAGCGGAAGGTGTTCCAGCGCGCTGAGCACGAACGTGATGTGTCCGCCGCCCTGCTGCGCCGCCAGCACGCCGGTCGCAACCGCCGCGGCGAGCATCAGCAGCGAGCCGACGAGCGTGTACACGACGAGCTTGATCGTTGCCCGCACCCGTTCCGGCTCCGCGCCCCACACGCCGATCAGGAAGTAGAAGGGGATCAGCATCAGGTCGAAGAACGCGACGAACAGCGCCAGATCCTGGGCCAGCAGCGCGCCGAGCACGGCGGACTCGGCCAGCATGAAGTTGAAGTAGAACAGCCGTGGGCGGTCCCATTCGCGCAGGTTCGCCGCGATCACCGCGGCCGCGAACAGAAGCGTCGTCAGGGCGATCATGAACACGTTCAGGCCGTCGATGCCGAGCTTGTAATGGATGCCCAACTCGGAGATCCACACCAGATCGGTGACGTGCGTGAGCCCGTGAGAGCTCGGCGAGTAGTCCGCGATGTACCCG
>JAXDGQ010000139.1:0-5851 GCA_034664965.1 Solirubrobacteraceae bacterium
CGCGCTTGAGCCGGCTCGGCAATCAGGCTCGCACCCGCCGCCTCGGCGACGCGCGCGGCACTCCAACGCCTCATGCGCGCGTCCTGCGCAGGCGCAGCGCCTTGCGTGCGACCGCGACGTCGTCGAATTGCTCCTTGCGCCCGCCTGCGAACTCCTGGCCCTGCTCGTGTCCCTTGCCGGCGATCACCAGCACGTCGCCCGGCTGGGCCTGCGCGATCGCCTCGTCGATCGCCACAGCGCGGTCGGCGACCGAACGCACCGCCACGGCGCCGCCGGCCGCCGCGTCGCCATTGGTGGTCGCAGCGCCCTCAGCTGCACCCTGCGCTCGCGCCACGCCGGCCATGATCTCGGCGATGATCTGCTCGGGGTCCTCCGAGCGCGGGTTGTCCGACGTCACGACCACGCCATCGGCCAGGCGGGTGGCGATCTCGCCCATCATCGGTCGCTTGCCGCGATCGCGGTCGCCGCCGGCACCGAACACGCAGAGCACGCGGCCGTTCGCCCGCCCGCCGGCGTCGACCAGCTCACGTGCCGCCGCGAGCACGTTCTCCAGCGAGTCGGGCGTGTGCGCGTAGTCGACCAGCACGGCGAAGTCCTGTCCCTCCTCCACCGGCTCAAAGCGCCCCGGCACATGCACGCCGAGCTCGAGCGCATCGACCAAGGTCTGAAGCGCGCCGCCCAGCGCGTGCGCCGCGGCGAGCGCCGCGAGCGCGTTGGCGACGTTGAAGCGACCCGGCATCGGCAGGTTGACTGATTGCTCGCCGCCCGGCGTATGCAGCGTGAAGCGGCAGCCGGCGAAGTCACAGCGCAGATCGGTCGCACTGTAGTCGGCGGGGGCGTCCACGGCGAACGTCCTCGCCCCCTCGATCTCCCCGGCCAGACGCCGCCCGTAGGAATCGCCGATGTTGATCACGCTGACCGCCGGAGCGCACTCGCCGAACAGGCGACGCTTGGCCTGGAAGTAGTCCTCCATCGTGTCGTGGAAGTCGAGGTGGTCCTGGGTGAGATTGGTGAACACCGCCGCGGCGAATGCAATCGCGTCGGCGCGTCCCAGCTCCAACGCGTGCGAGGAGACCTCCATCGCGCATGCTCGGTCGCCGCCGTCGAGCATCGCGCGGAAGTCTCGCTGCAGATCGACGGCCTCGGGCGTCGTGCGGGTGACCGGCCGGTCGCGGCCGCCGACGACCGACTTGACCGTCCCCAGCAGTGCGCACGGCTCGCCGACGGCCTCGAGCAGCGCTCGCAGCAGGTACGCCGTCGTGGTCTTTCCGTTGGTCCCCGTGACCCCGATGACGCGAAGCTCGGACGTCGGGTCGCCGAAGAAGCGTGCGGCGATCGGCGCCATTGCCGCACGCGCCGACGCGACTGTCACCTCCGGCACACCGAGCCCGAGCGGGCGCTCGACGACCAGCGCCGCCGCCCCGTTTGCGACGGCCTGCGGGGCGTGGTCGTGTCCGTCGCTCTGAAAGCCGCGCACGCAGAAGAACAGCTCGCCGCCGTGCACAGCGCGGCTGTCGTAGGCCAGGCCGGTGATCTGCACGCCCGCGTCAAGATCACCGGTGGCTGCTGTGGCCAGGCCGGCGGTCAACTCGTCGAGCCTCATGGGCTGATGCTATCCCGGCGCGATGCGCAGGTACTGCAGCGCGAAGCTCATGATCTGCCCGAACGCGGGCGCCGCGACGGTCCCGCCGAAGATCGAGCCGGCCTGCGGTTCGTCGACGATCACCGCGCACAACACCTTGGGGTCGGACGCGGGAGCAAAGCCCATGAACGAGGCGACGTACGCGGTTTTGGAGTATTCGCCGGTGGCTTGGTCGACCTTGCTCGCCGTACCCGTCTTGCCGGCCAGCTGATAGCCGGGGATCGAGACCTCGCTCGCCGTGCCCCCCGGCGCGAGGACGCCCTGGAGCATCTGGCGCAGCGATGCCGCGGTCGCGCTGGAGATGACCCGGTGGCCCGCCGGCAGGGGCTGCGGCTCGGAACCCACCGAGCGGATGATGTGCGGAGGGCGCAGGGTGCCGCCGTTGGCGATCGCCGAATACGCGCTGGCCATCTGCAGCGGCGTCACGAGCTGGCCCTGGCCGATCGGCAGGTTGCCCATCGAGGAGCCCGAGTAGCGACTGGCGGGCAGTACCTGGCCGATTTCCTCGCCGGGCAGCTCGACGCCTGTGCGTCTGCCGAAGCCGAACCGGCTGACCCAGCTGGCGAAGTTGCGCTTGCCCTGGAGCATGCCGATCTTGATCGCCCCGACGTTGCTCGACTGCGCGAGGATCTGCGCAGTCGTCAGCGACTCGTCGCCGTGTTCGGTGTCGTCGTGGATCGTGCGGTCGGCGACCTGGATCTTGTCGGGGATGAAGAAGCTGCTCGTCGGCTTGACCAGGCCCTGCTGCAGGGCGCCCGCGACAGTGAACGCCTTGAACGTCGACCCCGGTTCATAGTCGAAGCCGACCGCACGGTTCTGCAGGGCTTCCGGCGATGCGCCCGCCGGGTCGTTGGCGTTGACCTGGGGCCAGTTGGCCATCGCCAGGATGGCGCCGCTGCGTGGGTCCATCACGATCGCCGTCGCATCTTTCGGGCTGAACACGCGGCCGACCGCCGAGAGGACGTCTTCGGTGCGCTGCTGGATGTTCGCGTCGAGCGTCAACGACACCGCCGTGCCCGGCTCCTCGGGATGCGGTTCGTTGATCGACACGGGCTGGCCGATCGCGTCGCTGACGACGTGGCGCTGCCCCGTCTGGCCGTGCAACAGCGCGTTGCGCGAGTACTCGAGACCCGACAGCCCATTTCCTTCGGTGCCGACCACGCCGAGCACCTGCGCGGCGAGCGTGCCCCGGGGATACACCCGGCGCATCACCGGCGCTCCGGCGACGCCGGAGATTTTCAAGGCCATCACCGCGCGCGCCTGCTTGGCCGGGAGCGCACGCGCCAGATATACGAAGCCGCTGCGCTCGGACAAGTCGCGCAGGACCTTCGCCTGAGGCTTGCCGAGCAGCGGCGCGAGCTTCTGCGCCGTCGAAAGCGGTTCCTTGACGAGATACGGCGTTGCCGAGATGTCCTGTGCGGGCTCCGACACGGCGAGGTCGAGGCCGTTGCGATCGCTGATCGAGCCGCGCTGCGCGGGGACGGCTTCGTAGGTCAGCTGCTGCGTCGCGGCGGCTTTGCGCAGGCTGCTGCCCTTCAGCGCCCCGAGGTACAGCGTCCTCGCGCCGGCCAGCACGAGCAGCAGGAAGAACAGCCCGAAGATCCCCCCGATCCGGCGCTGTACGATCGTCACCGAATCATCCCCCCGCAGTGCTCGCCTGGACTCCGCCGCCCGGCCCGGCTTGCGCCCCGGCGCCGCTCGAGGATTCCGCTTCGCTCGTAGCGGGTGTGCCCGATTCGCCGCTGGAGGTCGGTTCGCTGGCTGAGGAGGATTCGCCGCTGGAAGAGGATTCGCTGGAGGCCGAGGATTCGCTGCTGGAAGAGGATTCGCCCGAGGCCGCTTCGGAGCTCTGGCCGCTGCTCGCTTCGGATTCCCCTGCGACTTCACCGCCGCTTGCTTGCGTGCTCGCGCTCTGCGCCGTCGGCGATTCCGTGCCTGCCTGGGATTCGCCCGTTCCCGCCGCCGCTTCGCTGGCAGTGGCGTTCGGCTGACTGCTCAGCGCGCTCGCCGCCTTGGCGGCGTCGCCGCGCGAAGACGCGGACAGAAAGCGCAGCTGGCCTGACGGGACGAAGGCCATGCCCAATTGCGCGGCGCGCGCCTGGACGCGGGTGCCGGCCGCCAGTTCGGAGTTTTCGATGCTCAGCGCCGCGTTCTCGCGCTGCAGCAGCGCCTCATGCTCGAGCGTGCGGCCGATCCCGCCGTTGAGCTTGAGCAGGCCCAGCTGCAGCGTGACGATTCCGATCAGCGCGAACGCCACGATGCCGATCCACGTGCGTCCGCGGATCAGCCGATCGAGCAAGCGGTGCTGGGCGAGGCTCTCGAGCGCCGAGATCAGGCCGAAGACGAATCCCGCCTGGCCGCCGGTGCGGCGCGAGCGCGCGGGCCGCGCTGGAACCGGCCGACGCACCGGGCCGGAGACCCGCCGTGGGCCGCGCGGAGCCAGCGGACGACGTGGGTGGACGGCTGGAGCGGTGGCGGCCGCCGGCGGCGTCATGCTGGCGCCTCGTGATCGGTCAGCTTCCTGGCTGCCCGCAGGCGCGCCGAGGAAGAGCGTGGGTTGCCCCCGACCTCCTCCGGTGAGGGAACGATCGAGCGACGCGTCAGCAGCGCGCCCTCCGGCTCGCGTCCGCAGGCGCAGACGGGCAGGTCGGGCGGGCAGATGCAGCCTTGCGCGCGCTGCACGAGGAAGCGCTTGACGCGACGGTCCTCCAACGAGTGAAAGGAGATCCCGGCGAGCACGCCGCCCTCGCGAAGCAGACTCCACGCGAGCGGAAGCGCGCGGTCTAGCTGCTCGAGCTCGTCGTTGACGGCGATGCGCAGCGCCTGAAAGGAGCGCTTGGCCGGATGGCCTGCGCCAAAGCGCGCGGGCGCGGGAATCGCAGAGCTGATCGTGTCGACGAGCTGCAGCGTCGTCTCGATGGGCGCCTGCGTGCGCCGGCGCACGATCGCCCGCGCGATCGCTCCCGCGTGGCGCTCCTCGCCGAAGTCGCGCAGCGCCCGCGCCAAACGGCGCTCGTCCCATTCGGCGACGATCTCGCGTGCACTCAGTTGCTGCTCGGGGTCCATGCGCATGTCCAGCGGCGCCTCATAGGAGTAGGAGAAGCCGCGCTCGCACGTGTCCACCTGCATCGAGGACATGCCGAGGTCGAAGTACGCTGCATCGGCGCGCACGCCCTCCTCGCCCAAGAGCTCCAGCGCCTCGGCATAGCCGGCGCGGATGAAGCGCACCGAGCACGCCACCTCCTCGGCCAGATGCTGGAAGCGCTGTTCGGCAAGCGGGTCCCGATCGATCGCCACGAGCGTGCCCGAGGAGCCGAGGCGCTCGGCGAGCAGCCGCGCGTGGCCGCCGTCACCGAACGTGCAGTCGATCGCCGTCTGACCGGGCTGCGGGTCCAGCAGCTCCAGCAGCTCGGCGGCAAGGACGGGCGTGTGGCCCTTTTGCCCGGCGCCTCGGCCGATCTCAGCCTGCTCGCTCCTCGCGAGCTGCCTCGCACCAGGGGCCGATGGCCGCCCGCGTGGGGGGCGCCGTTGTGAGCGTCTCATGTCAAGCAGTGTCGTCGACATGCGCGGTGATCTCGGCGACGCCGCTGAGCAGCGTCGGTCGGTGGTCGTTCCAGGCGTCCTTGCTCCACAGCTCCAGGCGCTCGCCGGCCCCGACGACGACGACCTCCTTCTGCAGTTTCGCGTGCTCTGAGAGGAAGCCCGCGACCATGATCCGCCCGGCGGCGTCCAGGTCGGCGTCCTGCGAGCTTCCGTAGAAGAAGCGCTCGAGCTCGCCCAGACGCGGCGACAGCGGCGGCAGCTCGGCCAGCGCGCGGCGGCTGTAGCGCTCGTACTCCTGCGGGTGCCATACGCCGACGTACGGCTTCAGATCGACGGGCATCGCGAGCACCACCCCCTCGGCGAGGGCGGCGCGATAGCGCGCCGGCACCGTGAGGCGGTTCTTTGCGTCAAGCGTATGGTCGAACGTGCCACGGAAGGGGACCACAGAAGAGCTCCGAAATTGAATACCGAGCCGAGGTGGAGGAGTGGGAGGAGCCCCTCCACCCCGGCTCGCTGCGGCGAACATACCCCACTTCCTCCCACAACGCAACCCTAATTGCACATTTCCTCCCACTCGGACGCTCCGCGGCTCGTTCCTGTGGGAAAACGCCTGCTAATCGCGACTTCTCCGCGGAGGCCGCGCGGTGCGCTCGGACGCTCGCGAAG
>JAXDGQ010000140.1:0-3802 GCA_034664965.1 Solirubrobacteraceae bacterium
TCGAGCAGCTCTACTCGATCATCAACACCCGCTACGAGGACGAGCGGGCGATGATCGTCACCACCAATCTTCGCTACGAGCAGCTGATCGCCCAGCTCGGCGAGCGCACGGTCTCGCGCCTGGTGGCGATCTGCGGCGACGGCCTGCCGCTGTACGGCGAGGACGACCGGCTCTCACACCGAGACCGGCGCGAGAATCTGAGCAACGAGCTCGCCGAGCTCGGCTCGGCTCCCTCGGCCTGACCGGACCCACCCTAGACTGCACAGCACATGCCCGGAATCGTGATCGTCGGCGCCCAGTGGGGCGATGAGGGAAAGGGAAAGATCACCGACCTGCTCGCCGAGCAGGTCGACGCGGTCGTGCGCTTCCAGGGGGGCAACAACGCCGGTCACACGATCGTGCGCGACGGCGAGGAGTGGAAGCTGCACCTGATCCCCTCCGGGATCCTCTACCCGGGCAAGCGCTGCGTGATCGGCAACGGCGTGGTGATCGATCCGAAGGTGCTGATCGGCGAGCTCGACGCCCTGCGTGCGCGGCGCGTGGACGTCGGCGGCCTGCGCATATCGGCCAACGCCCACCTGATCATGCCCTACCACCTGCTGCTGGACTCGGCCGGCGAGGCCAAGCTGGGCAGCCTGCAGATCGGCACCACGCGCCGGGGGATCGGGCCGTGCTACGCCGACAAGGCGGACCGCTTGGGGATCCGCGTGCAGGACCTGCTCGACGAGAAGATCCTCAAGAAGAAGATCGTCGCGGCGATGGAGCCCAAGCGGTTGTCGCTGCGTCCGTTCGAGAAGGATCCGTCGCTGGACCTGCACACGATGACCGAGGAGTTCTTGACATACGGACACCGCCTGGAGCAGCACATCGCCGACACGGCGAAACTGATGTGGGACCTGCTCGACAACGACAGGACGGTGATCTTCGAGGGCGCCCAGGGGGCGATGCTCGACATCGACCACGGCACGTATCCGTTCGTCACCTCCTCCAACCCGCTGTCGGGCGCCGCCTGCGTCGGCACGGGCGTCGGGCCGAAGGACATCGACGAGGTGTGGGGGATCTCCAAGGCCTACACCACCCGGGTCGGCGCCGGGCCGTTCCCGAGCGAGCTGCACGACGAGATGGGCGAGCGCATCCGCGAGCACGGCGGCGAGTTCGGCACCACCACCGGGCGCCCCCGTCGAACCGGCTGGCTGGACCTCGTCGCGCTGCGCTACGCGGCGCGGCTGAACAGCCTGACGGCGCTGGTGGTGACCAAGCTCGACGTCCTCTCCGGGCTGGACCGCATCGGCGTGTGCACGAGCTACCGCGGCGCCGAAGACGCCGTGTTCGACGACTTCCCCTACCACCAAACGGTGCTGCACCACACGACCGCCGAGCTGACCGAGCTGCGCGGCTGGACCGAGGACCTCGGCGAGTGCCGCACGCTCTCAGACCTGCCCGAGGCCGCACGCGAGTACCTGCAGTTCATCGCCGAGCACGTGCGCGCGCCCGTCGCGCTGGTCGGCGTCGGCCCCGGCCGCGAGCAGACGCTGTGGACCGAGGCCGGCACGCAGACGCTGCTCGGGCGAAGCGCGCACGGCATGGACCCGATCAGCGCCTGAGGCGGTGCCGGCGGGCCGTCCACATCGCGGGCCTCTAGCCTGGTGGGCATGACGGCGAGCCAGGAGCAGGCCCCCTACCTGCAAGCGCTGTGCGAGTACGCCGCACGCGAGCCGGCGCGGCTGCACGTGCCCGGCCACAAGGGCGGACCGGGCGCCGATCCGCAGCTGCTGGAGGCGATCGGCGGGCGCGCGCTGAGCCTGGACATCCCCGCGCTGACGTACGGCATCGATATCGGCCCCGACCCGACCCCCTTCGAAGAGGCCCAGGAGCTGGCCGCGCAGGCATGGGGCGCCAGGCGCGCGTGGTTCCTCGTCAACGGCGCGTCGCAGGGCAACCTGTCGGCCGGCCTGGCGCTCGCCCACCACGGCGACCAGGTGGTCGTGCAGCGAAACGCGCACTCCAGCGCCGTCGACGCGCTCGTGCTGTCCGGGCTGCGACCGACGTTCGCCGAACCCGAGGTCGACCCGGAGCTCGGCATCGCCCACTGCCTCTCGCCGGAGACCCTGGATCGCGCCCTCGCGCAGACCCCAGGCGCGGCCGGGGCGTGGGTCGTCTCGCCGACCTACTTCGGCGCCGTCGCCGACGTGCGTGCGCTGGCCGAGGTCGCGCACGCGCGCGGCGTGCCGCTGATCGTCGATGAGGCTTGGGGGGCGCATCTGGCCTTTCACGAGGACCTCCCCGCGCACGCGCTCTCGCTCGACGCGGACCTGGTGATCTCCAGCACGCACAAGATCGTCGGCAGCCTGACGCAGTCGGCGATGCTGCACCTCGGCGAGGGCGGCGCCGAGCGGATCGGCGAGGACGCCGTCGATCGCGCGGTCACGCTGACCGAATCGACCAGCCCGAGCTCGCTGCTGACGGCGTCGCTGGACGCGGCACGGCGCCTGGCGTTCCTGCACGGGCGCGAGCTGCTCGGGCAGACGATGCAGACGCTCGCCGACACGCGCGCGCAGATCCGCGCGATCGACGGCCTGGACGTGCTCGACGAGCGCATGGCCGGGCGCCCAGGAGTGTTCGCCTATGACCCGCTGCGCCTGGCCGTGGACATACGCGGGATCGCCGCGACCGGCTATGAGCTGGCGCCGATGCTGCGCGAGATCGGCGACATCAACCTGGAGCTCTACGGGCAGAACGTCGTCGTGGCGGTGTTCGGGATGGGCGAGCGCGCGCTGCCCGAGGCGACGCGGTTGGTGAGCGCGCTCGGCGAGGCGTCCGCGCGCGCCGGCCTGGACCCCTCGGGGGCGAGCACGAGCTTCGCCGCGCCGCCGCCCTGGGGAGAACTGGCGATGACCCCGCGCGAGGCCTACCTCGGCTCCCAGGAGGCCGTGCCCGCGGCCGAGGCCGCCGGGCGGATCGCCGCCGAGTCGCTCGCGACCTATCCGCCGGGGATACCAAACGTGCTCCCGGGCGAGCGCCTGACGGCCGAGACGCTGGCATACGTGCAGCGCACGCTCGAGCTCGGCGGAAGCGTGCGCGGGGCGAGCGACCGCCTGCTGCGCACCGTTCGCGTCGTCGTCGAGGACGGCTCGCACGGGGCGCGCGAGTGAGCACTGCGCTGGCGATGAAGGCGCCGGAGGGCATCGCGCGATGACGGCTGCCAGACGAGCCCCGCGCTACACGGGCGTGCGCACGTTCGCCGGCCTGGAGCATGTTCCCCTGGATCGACTCCCCGGCCGCACGGCCGACGCCGTGGTCGTCGGAGTGCCGTTTGACACGGCCACGAGCTGGCGCCCCGGAGCGCGCTTCGGGCCCGAGGCGATCCGTTCGGCCTCCTCGCTGTTGCGCCCCTGGCACCCGGTCCACTCGGTCGAGGTGTTCGGCGCACGCACCGTGCTCGACGGCGGCGACGTGGCGATCACTCCCGGCAACGCCGAGCGCTCGGCCGAGCAGATCGCCGAGGCGCTCACACCGCTGTGCGAGTCGGCGGCGACGGCGGTGGTGCTCGGCGGCGACCACTCGATCCTGCTGGGCGAGCTACGCGCGCACGCCGGCGCGCACGGGCCGCTCGGCCTGCTGCTGTTCGACGCGCACGCCGACACTTGGGACGACTACTACGGCGAGCGGCTGTTCCACGGAACCGTGATCAGGCGCGCGACCGAGGAGGGCCTGCTCGACCCGCAGCGCTCGCTGATCGCCGGCCTGCGCGGCTCGCTGTACGAGCCCGCCGACCTGGACGACGCCAGCGCGCTCGGCTTCG
>JAXDGQ010000141.1:0-2625 GCA_034664965.1 Solirubrobacteraceae bacterium
TCGCGACGGCCTGCCCGGGGTCGAGGGGACCGCTGACGAGCAACCGCCCACCGCGGCGCGGTTCTAGCCCACTAGCATCGTGCAGCGACGGGCGCATCGAACGGGTGCGCAACCGTGTTACAGCAATAAGCGCGAGCAGGGAGGCCGATGACCGATGCCGACACCACGTCAGAGAAGCTCGAAGACGAGCAGAGCGAAGCTTCTGCGGCGGCTGCTGCTGCTCACGCCCGTGCTCGCGCTGCTGGCCGTCGCCGCACCGCTCGTCGCGCAGGCCGCCGGGACGAAAATCGGTCGGCCGAAAGCCTCCACGGGAAACGCCGTCGGCGTGCGCGGCACGTCGGCGACGCTCGTTGGGACCGTCGATCCCAATGGGGCGGTCACCACCTACTACTTCCAGTACGGCCCTACCGTCGCCTACGGCAAACAGTCAACTCCCGGAACGCTCCCGGCCGGCACGACGAGGGTCAAGGTCGGGCAGGCGGTCACCGGCCTGCTGACCGGCTATCACTACCGGCTGGTGGCATCGAACGCGCTCGGCACCACCCCGGGCAAGGACCGCACGTTGGGCGTCAAGAGCCCGGTCGGGAACCAGTTCACGCTCGCGAAGAGCGCTGGGCCGACCGTCTTCGGTGGCACTTATGTGCTCAGCGGCACGCTCTCGGGCATCGGCAACGCCAATCGGGCGATCGCGCTGCAGGGCAGCCCTTACCCGTATTTGGAAGCGTTCACGACGACCGGGCTTCCCAGCCATACCGACGCTGCCGGGCGCTTCTCCTTCCGCGTGCCGAACATGACGAGGTCCACGCAGTACCGCGTGAGCACGTTCGACCCCCGCCCCCTCTACAGCCGCGTGGTCACGCAGGAGGTGGCGGCCAAGGTGACCATCAAAGTGCGCTCATCCGGCCACCCGGGCCTGGTGCGCCTGTACGGCACGGTGACGCCGGCCAAGCCGGGCGCGCACCTCAATATCCAGCTGCTCAAGCAGGTGCGTCCGGGCAACTCGCCCAAGACCGAAGAAAGGACCACGAGGTTCGCGACGCAATTCAGGACAGCCGTGAAGCGGGGCACCGCGACCACGTCGCGCTTCAGCGTCGTCGTGACGATTCGCCGCGGCGGCAGCTACCGCGCGTACGTCAACCTGAGCAATAGGGCCGCCGTGATTGCGGGATGGAGCCGTTCGGTGCTGCTTCACGCGGCGCCGGGATCCACGAGAAGCCACTAAACGGCTCGGCAAGCCGGCGGCCGCCCGACGGCCGGGCCTCGCGCGCCGAAGGCGAAGGGCGCAGACCTAGCCGTTGACGATGCCGCGCGCGGCGAGCAGCCCCATCACCTGCTCGACACCCCGCTCGACCGATTCGTCGAGCGTGCCAAGCACGAGATCCGGGTCGACGGGCGGCTCATACGGCGCGCCCACCCCAGTCAATCCCGACAGCTCGCCGGCCCGCGCGCGCGCGTACAGCCCCTTCGGGTCGCGCTTCTCGCAAAGCTCCAGCGGGGCGTCGATGAAGATCTCGATGAAGTCCAGGTCGTCGCCCGCGTGCAGCGTCGCGGCGAGCTCGCGGTCGGCGGCGTACGGGCTGACGAGGCTGACCAGAGCGATCGTGCCGGACTCCGCGAGCAGCCTCGCGACGTGCGCTGTGCGCCGCACGTTCTCGCGCCGCGCCTCTTCGTCGAAGCCGAGGTCGCCGTTGAGTCCGTGACGCAGGTTGTCGCCGTCCAGCAGGAAGGCCGACTGCCCGGCGGCGATCAGGCGCTCCTCGACGGCCGTGGCGATCGTCGACTTGCCGGCGCCGGGCAGACCCGTGAACCAAAGCGTCGCGCCGGGATGGCCGAGCGCCTCCCAGCGACGCTCGCGAGTCATCCGCGTTCCCTGCCAGCGGACGTTCGGGCTGCGCTCGCTCTTGGCGCCGATATCGAGGTCCTCGACCTCTGTGTCGAGGATCACGCCTGCGGCGACGGTTTCGTTGGTCGCGGTATCGATCACGATCAGGCTGCCTGTCGTGCGGTTGCGCCGGTAGGAGTCGAACACCAAGGGCGTGCTCAGCTCCATGTGCACGCGGCCGAGGTCGTTGAGCTCGAGCACCGTCGCGCTCTCGTCGCGATGCAGCGTCTCCACGTCGATGCGATAGCGCACGTCCAGGCCACCGACCATCGCCGTGCGTGTCGTGTGCTTGACCTGGTAGCGCCGGCGGCGGTCCAGCGGCTGCTCGGACATCCAGCAGAGCAGCGCCTCGAAGTGGTTTGAGACGGTCGGCTGGTTGTGCGTGCGCACGATCGTGCTGCCACGCCCGACGTCGATGTCATCCGCCAGGCGCAGGGCCACCGACATCGGCGGGAAAGCCTCCTGCACCGATCCGTCGAACGTGTCGATGCCGGCGATCGTGCTGCGCTGCCCGCCCGGCAGGACGACCACGTCGTCGCCCGGGCGCATCACGCCGCCAGCCACCTGGCCGGCGTAGGCGCGGTAGTCGGCGACGCTCGACGACGGCGGGCGGATCACCCACTGCACGGGAAAGCGCACGTCGATCAGGTTGCGGTCGGAGGCGATGTGCACGTGCTCGAGGTGGTAGAGCAGCGGGGGTCCCTGATACCAGGGCATCGCCTGCGAGCGCTCCACGACGTTGT
>JAXDGQ010000142.1:0-3314 GCA_034664965.1 Solirubrobacteraceae bacterium
GAACGACACGATCCACGCGAGGCCCGCGAGCGCGACCGTCGCGATCGCAAACCGCGGAACGGCCGCCCACTCCCCGTAGTTGGCGACCCCCGCGAGCGCAGCCAGGAGCGCGACCAGCAGGAGCGCCCAGCGCTCCCGTGTACTCAGCGCGGACATCGTTCGTTGCGAGCATAGTCCGGGCCCCGGGCAGCGGTGTTGCCTCGCGCCCCGTCGCACCAGCTTCGCGACCCATGCACGGCCGGGAGGCCGCTGGTAAAAGGAGGAGGAGCCTCAGTGGCTCTCGAGCACGCGGTCGATCAAGCCGTACTCCTTGGCCTGCTCGGAGGAGAAGAAGCGGTCGCGCTCCATGTCCGCGCGCACCTCCGCCGTGGGTTTCTCGGTGTTTTCGGCGTAGATCTCGTCGATCCGCTCGCGCACCTTGAGGATCTCGCGCGCGTGGATCTCGATGTCGGTGGACTGACCCTGAAAACCGGCCGAGGGCTGGTGGATCAGGATGCGCGAGTTCGGCAGCGCCGCGCGCTTGCCTTTCGTGCCGCCGGCGAGCAGCAGCGAGCCCATCGACATCGCCACGCCGACGCACATCGTCGCGATGTCCGGCTTGACGAAGTTCATCGTGTCGTAGATCGCCAGACCCGAGTAGATGCTGCCGCCGGGCGAGTTGATGTAGATCGAGATGTCCTTGTCGGGGTCCTGGCTCTCCAGGTGCAATAGCTGCGCGACGACGAGGTTGGCCACCTGGTCGTCGATCGGCGTGCCGAGAAAGATGATCCGCTCGTTGAGCAGCCGCGAGTAGATGTCAAACTCGCGCTCGCCGCGCGCCGTGCGCTCGATGACCATCGGGATCAGGGGCATGGACGCCACCCTAGCGGCCGCGCCCGGCCAACCCCGCCCTGGCCGCATGTCCGAGTTCGCGCCCGCACGGTGGCGGGCAGTACACGATCAGACGATGTCCCAAGCAACCCGACCAGCCGCGAGAACGAGCCGATGACCTCCCGCCCCGCCCGCAAGATGACAACCGCCCTCAGCGCCAAGCGTCGCAGCGCCGGCCGCCTCGCCGCCACGCTCGCCCTACTGGCCGTGCTCGCCCTCGCGACCGCCTCCGCGACGGCGATGACCAGCCACGCCGGCTGGCCGCCCGACGAGCACCTCGTGATGGACCGGGGGCCGGCCGGTCAGCACCACGTGCTCACCGGCGTCAACGGCAAGCACAACTACCTCCTCGGCGGTTACGGCGACGTCACGATCTACGGCGGCGACTCCGGCGACGTCATCTGGGGCGACTTCCACCCTTCCGGATGGCCGGCGCATCAGACGGCCGTCATCCACGCCGGCAACGGCCGCAACTTCATCTACGCCAACGACACCCGCAACTACGTGTGGACCGGCACCAACCCGGCGACCGTCGTGCACATCCACGAGAACTCCGGCGTCGTCCACTGCGAGAACCCGCGCCAGATCGTCTTCACCAGCCATCACGCGCTGCCGCGCTACAGGCTCGACGGCTGCAAGCGCATCAGCTTCTTCTCCGTCGGCTACTGACGGCTCAGAGGTTGACCGAGCGCATGACCGCCTCCGGATAGCGATCGCCGGCGGGAGCGGGAACGGCCTCGGCGATCTCCCGCGCCTCGGCCTCGCTCAGCTGCACGTCCGCGGCGGCGAGGTTCTCCTCGAGGTAGGCCACGCGCTTGGTGCCGGGGATCGGCACCACGTGCTTCCAGCGGCTGAGCACCCACGCGAGCGCCAGCTGGCCGGGCGTGATGGCGCGCTCTGCGGCGAGCTCGCGAACGACCTCGGCGAGGAGCAGGTTCTGCTGCAGGTTCTCGCCGGTGAAGCGCGGGCCGTGGCGGCGATAGTCGCCGTCCTCGAGCTCCTCGGTCGAGCTGAAGCGCCCCGAGAGAAAGCCGCGCCCCAGAGGCGAGTAGGCGACGAGGGCGATCCCGAGCTCCTGCAGCGTCGGCAGGATCTCCTGCTCGACATCGCGCGTCCACAGCGAGTACTCCGTCTGCACGGCCGCTATCGGATGCACGGCGTGCGCCCGGCGGATCGTCTCGGCACTCGCCTCCGACAGACCGATGTAGCGGACCTTGCCGGCCTGCACCAGCTCGGCCATCGCCCCGACGGTCTCCTCGATCGGCGTGTTCGGGTCGACGCGGTGCTGGTAGTAGAGGTCGATGTGCTCGGTGCCCAGGCGCTGCAGCGAGGCGTCACAAGCCTCGCGCACGTACTCCGGGCTGCCGTCGATCACACGGTCGATCAGGTTGCCCTCTTCGACCAGCTTGATGCCGAACTTGGTCGCCAGGAAGACCTCGCCGCGCACGTCGGCGATCGCGCTGCCGACGAGCCGCTCGTTGGTGTGCGGCCCGTACATGTCAGACGTGTCGAGGAAGTTGCAGCCGAGCTCCAGCGCCCGCGCGATCGTCGCGCGCGCCTCGCCCTCGTCGGCCTGCCCGTAGAAGGCCGACATCCCCATGCAGCCGAGACCGATCTCCGAGACCTCGGGGCCGTCGCCTCCAAGCGTGCGGTTCTTCATCCGCGTTCCTTTCGCGTGCGGGATATTGTCGGGCGCGAGTGTTCCCTCTGAACCTACCCAATGTCCTGACGGTCCTGCGGATCATGCTCGTGCCCGTGCTCGTGGTCGCGCTGCTCGGCAACACGCCCGGCGGCGACGTGCTCGCGGCGATCGTCTTCGCGCTCGCCTCGCTGACGGATTTCGTCGACGGCTACCTCGCCCGAGCGCGCGGCTCGGTGACGAACTTCGGCAAGCTGATGGACCCGCTCGCCGACAAGCTTCTGATCGTCGCAGCGCTGGTCGCGCTCGTCTCCCTGCACCGCCTGGCCGCGTGGGTGGCGATGGTGATCATCACGCGCGAGCTCGCCGTCACGGTGCTCCGCATGGGCGCGACGCAGGCCGGCGTGGTGATGGCCGCGAGCATGTTCGGCAAGGTCAAGACGTGCCTGCAGATCGCGACCATCCTCGCCGTGATCGCCGTGCACGGTCAGCCCCTGTGGGTCTCGGCGCTGCTGTACGCGACGGTCGCCGTGACCGTGCTGTCGGGACTGGACTTCTTCTTCGGCGTGCGCCGGCGCATGGCCCAGGCCCAAGCGCGCGGCGCCGGCAGCTAGGCACCAGCGGCGGCGGCCGGCGGCGCGCCGGGCCAGCCGTCGCGCAGGCGGACGCCCTCGCCTACGCGCCGGGCCGGCCTTCGTCGAGCCACTGCTCGAGCGTCGTCTGGCGCGCCACCGAGGCGCCAGAGTCCACCTCGCTGCGCAGCTCGGCGAGCAGGCCGTGTCGCTCGGCGACGACATTGTGCTGG
>JAXDGQ010000143.1:0-4606 GCA_034664965.1 Solirubrobacteraceae bacterium
TCGAGGCTCGCCGAGACGACCGGCGGCGGTGAGACCGAGCTGGTGTGGGGCGAGGCCAAGCTGCCCGAGCGGCTGGGCGAGCTGGACCTGCAGATCTCCGCGGAGGCGTTCTTTCAGACGAACACCGAGATGGCCGAGCGCCTGTATGAGATCGTCGCCGAGTACGCCGCGCTGGAGGGCTGGGAGCGCGTGTACGACCTGTACAGCGGGATCGGCACGATCGCGCTCACGCTCGCCCCGCGCGCCGGCGAGCTGTGGGGCATCGAGCTGATCGAGCAGGCCGTCGCCGACGCGATCGACGGCGCGCGCGCCAATGGCATCACCAAGGCCAAATTCTTCGCCGGCGACGCCCGCCTGGCGCTGGGAGAGCTGCTGGCGCGCGCCGGGCGCCCGGACGTTCTCGTCGTCGACCCGCCGCGCGCCGGGCTGTCCAAGAAGGTCGTGCACCGGATCATCGACTGCGCGCCCAAGCGCATCGTGTACGTGTCCTGCAATCCCACCACGCTCGCGCCCAACGCCGCCGAACTGGTGCAGGCGGGCTGGATCCTGCGCAAGGTCCGCCCGGTGGACATGTTCCCGCAGACCCACCACATCGAGGCCGTCGCCGTGTTCGAACGCGGCTAGGCGCTCGGGCCTCCGGGCGCCGGCGCGGGATAGGCTCCGGCGATGCGCGCCGTCACGATCCGCGACCAGGAGATCCTGATCGAGGAGCACCCCGATCCCCAGCCGGGGGTCGGGGAGGTGCTCGTGCGCGTGCGCGGCGCCGGGCTCAACGGCGCGGACATGATGCAGCGGCGCGGGCTCTACCCGGCTCCGCCCGGCTCGCCGCAGGACATCCCCGGCATGGAGCTCGCCGGCGAGGTGGCCGCGCTCGGACCGCGGGCCGAGCGCTTCGCGGTGGGCGACCGCGTGATGGCGATCGTCGGCGGCGGGGCGCAGGCTGAGCTGTGCGTCGTGCACGAGCGCCAGCTGATGCCGGTGCCCGAGGGGCTCGACTGGCCGGCTGCGGGGGGTCTGCCCGAGGTCTTCGCCACGGCGCACGACGCGCTGGTCACCCAGGGGGAGTTGCGACCGGGCGAGCGACTGCTCGTCCACGGCGGCGCCGGCGGCGTCGGCACCGCGGCGATCCAGCTGGCGCGCGCCACCGGGGCACGCGTGACGGCGACCGTGCGCAACGAGCAGCTGCGCGACCAGGTCCAGGAGCTCGGCGCCGCCGTGATCGCTCCCGAGGGCTTTGCCGAGCATGGGCCCTACGACGTGATCCTCGAGCTCGTGGGCGCGCCCAACATGGCAGAGAACCTGCAGGCGCTCGCCACCGGCGGGCGGATTGCCGTGATCGGCGTCTCGGCCGGCGCGAAGTCAGAGCTCAACCTGCTGGCGCTGATGGGCAAGCGCGCGCGCATCCACGGCTCGACGCTGCGCGCGCGCCCGCTCGAGGAGAAAGCGCTGGTCGCGCGCCTGGTCGAGCACGAGGTGCTGCCGCTGTTCCAGACCGGCCAGCTCAGCGTGCCGGTCGCCGAGACGTTCGCGCTCGACGACGCGGCCGCCGCCTACGATCGCTTTGCCGCCGGCGGCAAGCTCGGCAAGATCGTCATCACGCCCTGAGGGCCCGCGGCCGGCGCGACGGCCGTCTGAGGGCGCCGCGCCCGGCGCGGCCGAGGCTCAGTACGGGGGTTGGGAGGAGTACCAGTCCCCGAGCGCGCGAAAGGCGGCCCAGAAGGCGCGCTTTGCGTCCTGCTCGTCGAGCGACTCGTCGATGTTCGGCACATACAGCGCGTCGATCGTCGGCGTCATCTGCTGGATCTCGCCGAGGCGCGGCTCGACGGCGTGCGCGAGCGGGATGTCCATCTCGTTCAGCGCGCCCAGCGCGTCGGGGCCCATCACGACGACGATCTTCGGCTGGACGATCGCCAGCTCGCCGACGACGCGCGAGATGCAGGCCGGATCGGCCAGCGAGGAGTCGCTCAGCGGGCACTTCACGCACAGCGTCCCGTACACCGCCAGCGGGTCGATCTGCAGGCGCTTGAGCGACTTCATCAGCGCGCCGCCGGCGCGGCCGTAGAAGGCCACGCCCTCCTCGATCTCCGACGGCAGCGGCGCGTACTTCAGCAGCATGATGTCGGCTTGCGGGTGGCCCGAGCCGAGCACCGGCATCAGGTTGCCGCGCGGGCAGTGCGGACAGGACTGCAGCTCGCGCGTGAGCGTGTTCAGCTCGCGGATTGCGCGCTCGAGGTACTTCTCGCGGATCTCGTCATCGGTTACCGGCATCGACCCCGAGGGATTAGACGACGCCGATGGTTGTCCTTGGCCGTGCATCAGTCCTTGCGCGGAGCGAGCGCGTGCGAACCGCCCGCTAGCCCCTGCCGCGGCCTCCCGCCGAGCGGCGCACGCGCTTGACGCGGCGCGCGCGGCTGGCGCGCTGCGCCGAGGCGGGGGTGGCCCGCGTCTGCAGGAACTTCAGCGCCTGCACGTACAGCAGCGACGAGCGCCCGCTGACGATCTCCGCGTCCCGCAGCGACTGCATGAACTCCTCCGGCCCGTCGAAGTCGTGCATGCGGATGCGCGCCGAGCCCAGCCCCTGGGCCACGTGCGAGTCAGAGCCCGCGCCGGCGACGATCCGGTACTTGGCGGCGAAGCGCTCGGCCTCCTCGTTGAACGCGCCGATCGCCACGCGCGGGTTGAACACCTCGATCGCGTCGACGTCGTCGAGGATGGTCAGCAGATGTTCGTAGTCGGGCACGGAGTGCATGCGATCGAACGGGTGCGGCACGTAGACCAGGCCGCCCTGGCGCTTGATCTCCGCGACGGTCTCGCCCAGCGTCAGCCCGCGCGGGATCTTCTCCTCGATGAACAGCCCGATCACCTCGCCCTGTCCGGCTGTCTTGACCTCCTCGCCGACGATCACCTTCACGCCGGCCGCCTCGGCCTGGGAGCGCGCCTGCAGGGCGCCCGAGATCTCGTTGTGGTCGGTCACCGCGATCGCGCCGAGGCCTTGAGCTCGCGCGGTCGCCAGCAGCACCTCCACCGGCGTGGCGCAGTCGTGCGAGTGGTCGGTGTGCATGTGCAGGTCGACGTCGATCAGCGGACGCGTCGCCAGCTGCGCCGCAAGCCCCGCGTCGCCCTCGCGCGGGTGGCGCCGCGCGGCCAGCTCGGCGTAGAGCTGCTCGAAGCGCGCCGCCGCTCCCTCGTCGTCGGCGACCGGCCGGTAGTCGCCCGGGAAGTAGCGGTCCATCAGCCCCGCCGTGGCCGCGGTGCTCGCCGTGCGCGCGTCCAGGCGCCCGTAGAAGCTCTCCACGAAGCGCCGCGCCACGAGCGTCGACAGCAGCCGCTCTGAGGAGGAGTGAAACGAGCCGACGTTCAGCGCCCGCGAGTGGCGCAGCGCGGCGTTTGACGTGCTTGGCGCGAACGGCTCGTGCACGTGAACGAAGTCCAGCTCGACCGTGCTCAGCAGTTCCTCGATCGTCCGCGCCACGTCGATCGACAGCGACGGCGCGCGACGCCGGGCGCCCGCCGGGACGTCGAGCACCTCGCCGACGGCGATCACCCGCGGAGCGCCGCCGTCGGTGCCGTCGAGCAGCTGTAGCGGTCGCCCGCGCGCGGCGCGCAGCGCCTTGCGCGACTCGCGCACGCGCTCCTGCGAGTGCGACGGCGCGAGCACCAGCACGCGGTGACCGCGGCGCGAGAGCTCCGTGCACACTCTCAGCACGTGCGCGTTGACCTCGTTGTCCTGCGCCTCCCACGGATACGGGCTGACGTGAGCGATCGAGAACGACGAGGCCATCGGCTCCACGATTATGCCTGCTCCCCGCGCACGCCCGCGGGACTACTTCGCCGCGGACGCCTTGACGGCTTTCGCTTTGGCGCGTGCCGGCGCTTTGGCCCCCGCGCGTGTGCCCGACGCTCGGGGTCGCCCGGCGTACTTGGCGATGAACTTCTCGGTGTCCTGGCGCGCCTGATCGTCGGGACGCTGGTTGTGCGGTGACTTCATCAGGTACGACGATGGCCCGTCGAGCTGTCCGCCGACGCCGTGGTTGAGCGCCAGCTTGCAGCAGCGCACGGCGTCGATGACGATCCCCGCCGAGTTCGGCGAGTCCCACACCTCGAGCTTCATCTCGACGTTCAGCGGCACGTCGCCGAAGGCCTGACCCTCGACGCGGATGTGCGCCCACTTGCGGTCGGTCAGCCACGGCACGTAGTCCGACGGGCCGATGTACACGTCCTCGGGTGGCAGCTTGTCGTCCATGATCGACGTCACCGCGTTGGTCTTGGAGATCTTCTTGGACTCCAGGCGCTCGCGCTCGAGCATGTTGTAGAAGTCCATGTTGCCGCCCACGTTCAGCTGCGAGGTGCGCAGCATCTTCACGCCGCGGTCGGCGAACAGCCGCGCGAGCGTGCGGTGCACGATCGTCGCGCCGACCTGCGACTTGATGTCGTCGCCGACGATCGGCAGGCGCGCCGCCTTGAAGCGCTTGTCCCAGTAGTTCTCGCGCGCGATGAACACGGGAATGCAGTTGACAAAGCCGCAACCGGCCTCGAGCACCTGCTCGACGTACCACTTGGTCGCGTCCTCGGAGCCGACCGGCAGGTAGGAGACGACGACGTCGGT
>JAXDGQ010000144.1:0-4363 GCA_034664965.1 Solirubrobacteraceae bacterium
CGCCCTGATCGGGTACTTCGCGTTCCCGACGTATCCGACCTATGACTCGTTCTACGCCCTGTTGTGGGGCCGCGATGTGTTGCACCTGCACCTGCCCGACTTCAGGGTTTACCGTGGTCCGACCGAGCACCCGCTGGCGATCGCCTTCGGCATGTTCTGCTCGATCTTCGGCGAGGGCGGCGCGCGGTTGATGGTGCTCGGCTCGATCGCCTCGTTCGTCGCCCTCGTCGCTGGGCTGTACCGCCTCGGACGGTTGTGCTTCGGCCCCGCCGTCGGGGTCGTCGCCGCGCTGCTCGTGCTCAGCCGCTTCTTCCTGGAGAACCTCGCCGCGCAGGGTTACCTGGACATCTCCTACTTGGCGCTGATCGTCTGGGCGGTCGTGCTGGAGGTCGAAAAGCCGCGGCGCGGGACGCCGGTGCTCGTCGCGCTGGCCGCCGCCGGGCTGCTGCGACCGGATGCATGGGTGCTGGCCGGCGTGTACTGGGTGTGGTGCTCGTGGGGCGCGGACACCGATCACAGATCGGGGGCAGCGCCGCGGAGGACCGTGGTCACGCGGCTGAAGTACCTGGCGATCGCGGCGATCGGGCCGGTCGTGTGGGTGCTCGTCGACCTGATCGTGACGGGCAAGCCGTTCTACTCGCTGAGCTCGACCGCCGGGCTGGCGCAGGAACTCGGGCGCACGCAGGGGATCGCCAACGTGATCGGCTCGCTGTGGACGTTCTCCGTGCGCATCGACAAGCTGCCGGTGCTGCTCGGGGCACTCGCCGGCACACCGCTGGCGATCTGGCTCGCGCCGCGGCGCGTGCTCACGCCGCTCGCCGCACTCTTGCTGCTGCTCGTCGTGTTCGTGCTGGAGGGCGCGGCCGGTGCGTCGGTGATCGACCGCTATCTGCTGGGCGCGGCGATCATGCTGCTGCTGTTCTGCGCGGTCGCCATCGGCGGCTGGGCGATGCTCGAGCCCGGCACGCTGATGCGCCGTGTGTGGATGGGCCTCGCCGTGCTGCTCGTGGCCTACGGCACGGCCTCCGCGGCGACGACGCTGAGCCTGACGAGCCTTGGCAACACGCTGGCCTATCACGAGGACTTCCACAAGGGCCTCGCGGTCGCGCTGCGCGCGCCGGCGGTCGAGCGCGAACTGCGCCGCTGCCCGCTGCTGACCCTGCCCAACAACAAGCTGATCCCCGATGCCCGCTGGATCCTCGACACGGTCGGCCAGCGGAACATCGTCGCGCGCAGTCAGGCGCGCGCCGACGTCACGAAGGGCTCGCACGCTCTGCAGGACCGCATCCGCCGCGGCAGCGTCGCGGTATACCCGCTGGGCAGCGCGGTCTTCTATGAGGCGATCGTCGACGTCGGCGACGATGCGCGCGACCAGATCCCGCAGGATGGCTACAGACGCATCTTTACCAGCCGTTACTACGCGATCTATGCCAACTGCTGACATCCCGCGCCGGTGGGCGTGGCCGGCGCTGGCGGTCGTGCTCGCGGGTGGTCTGGTCCTGCGGCTGTGGGGCGTCGCACAGGGACTGCCCTACGCGTACAACGCCGACGAGGCCGATCACTTCGTGCCCAAGGCGGTGCAGATGTTCGGGCATGGCCTGAACCCGCACTACTTCGCCAACCCACCGGCCTTCACCTACGTGCTGCACTACGTGTTCGCGGTGGCATACGGCGGCGCGACCGGCGTACGCCACGCGCTGGCGTTCGATCCCGGCGACGTCTACACGCTCGCGCGTATCGCTGCGGCAGTCCTCGGCGTGGCCGCCCTGTGGCTCCTGTACGCCGCCGGCGCGCGGCTGTTCGGACGCGCGGCCGGAGTGCTGGCGGCAGCGATCGAGGCGGTCGCGTTCCTCCCGGTCTTCTACTCGCATCTGGCGCTCAACGACGTTCCGACGCTTGCCCCGCTGACGCTGTCGCTGCTCGGCAGCGCCGGGGTGCTGAGCAAAGGGCGCAGGCGCGACTACTTGCTCGCGGGCGTCGGGCTGGGCCTGGCGTGCGCGAGCAAGTACACGGCCGGAATCGCGATCGTGCCGTTCGTCGCGGTCGTCGCCGCTCGCTTTCTCGAGGGTCCTGAACACGCCGGGCGCGACGCCCTCGTGGGCATCGCGATCTGCGCCGCGGCGGCGCTGCTGGCGTTCTTTCTCGCCAATCCGTACTCGCTGCTGGACTACGCCAGCTTCCATCACGAACTCGTGCACCAGTCCACGCTGTCAGCAGAATCGCAGGGCAAGCTCGGCGCACCGCGAAGCGGCGGGCTGGTCTATTACCTGTGGTCGCTGACTTGGGGTCTGGGCTGGCTGCCGGCACTGGCTGCGCTCGGCGGAGCGCTCGTGGTCTGGCGCCAGGGCCAGCGCTATGGCTGGATGCTCGTTCCCGCGCCGCTGCTGTTTCTCGCGTTCATGGGCCTGCAGGGTCGCTACTTCGGGCGCTGGCTGCTGCCGATCTTCCCGCTGCTGTGCCTGCTCGCCGCGGTGTTCGTGCTGTGGAGTGGGTATCGGCTGGCTTCTCTGGTGGCGCGAGCCATCTCTGCGTCCCGCCGCACAGCCGATCGGGACCCGCCGTTGGGACGGCGAGCGGGAATCGCGTTCGCGGGGCTGCTCGGCGCCGCGGTGCTGGCCCAGGGGCTCGTGTACAGCGTCCACTGCGGGCTGGTGCTCTCGCGCGCCGACACGCGCAACCTGACGCGGGCGTGGATGGTCGCCCACGTGCCGGCGGGCACGAAAATCGTCGCCGAGCCGGTCTCGCCCGACGCATGGGCACGCGAACGCAAGCCGGGAACGTCGACTGCCGCCAACGACTACCGCTGGCGCAAGTACCCGTCGTTCGTCTCGCGCATCTCGCCCTCCGGCGAGCTGCTGAGCAGCGGCTCGAGCATCGTCGGCATCGAGAACTACGAGCGCACGCTCAGCCCCGCGCTGCTCGGCTACTACCGGCGCCACGGCTACTGCATCGTCGTCAACGGCTCCACGCAGTCCGGTCGCGCCTTCGCCGACCCGGGTCAGGCGCCGCTGGCGATCGCCTACTACACGGCGCTGCGATCGCAGGGAGAAGTCATCTTTAAGTCGTCGCCCTACGTTCGCGGCGCGCACCCGGTCGCCTTCGGCTTCGATTGGAGCTTTGACTACTACCCGCTCGCCTACGACCGTCCGGGGCCGACGATGACCGTCTATCGCCTACATGGCGGGCCCCGGTGCGGGCGCTGAGCAGGGTTATCCTCATGGAAGAGATGCCGATCAGCACCGACACCGACACGACGCACCTGACGCGAGCGATCGAGCTCGCGAAGAACGGCGCGGCAGAGGTGAAGCCCAATCCGGTCGTCGGCGCGGTCGTGGCGCGCGGCGAGCAGGTCATCGGCGAGGGCTGGCACGAGCGCTTCGGCGGGGCGCACGCCGAGGTCAACGCGATCGAGGCCTGTGGCGTGGAGGATCTGGCCGACGCGACGCTGTACGTGTCGCTGGAGCCGTGCTGTCACGAGGGCAAGACGCCGCCCTGCACCGACGCGATCCTCGCGGCGGGCATCAGGCGGGTCGTGGTCGCCTCTGACGATCCGACCGAGAAGGCCTCGGGCAGGGGCCTGGGCATCCTTCGCGACGAAGGCGTCGAGGTGGTGGTGGCCGAGGGCGAGCTGGCGGCCCGTGCGAGGCTGCTCAACCAGGCGTTTCGCAAGCACGCGCGCGTGGGGCGTCCGTGGGTGCTGTTCAAGTCGGCGATGACGCTCGATGGCAAGGTGGCGACCCGGACGGGCGACTCCAAGTGGATCAGCGGCGAGGACAGCCGCGCCCTCGCCCACGAGTGGCGCGCGGCGGTGGATGCGGTCGTCGTCGGGATCGGCACGGCGCTGGCCGACGACCCGCAGCTGACGGCTCGCCCCGACGGCACGCCGGCCGAGGCGGCCTACCAGCCGCGCCGGGTCGTCTTCGACACGCTCGCACGCCTGCCGCCGAGCTCCCGGCTCGTCGCCGCAGCCGCGGAGATACCGCTCACGATCGTCGTCTCCAGGGCCGCAGCGCGCGCCGACACCGACGCCTTGGAGGCCGCCGGCGCGCGGGTGCTCGTGGCGACGGGAGAGAACGAGCCCGCGCGGGTGCGCTCGGCGCTCGAGCAACTGGGCACGATGGGGGTGGCGTCCGTCCTGCTGGAGGGCGGGCCGCATCTGGGCGGGGCCTTCCTCGACGCCGGCGAGATCGACGAGGTCCGCCTGTTCCTCGCTCCGCTGCTGCTCGGCGGCAGCGCAGCCAGGGATCCGCTGGAGGGGATGGGCGTCGAGCAGATCTCCGAGGCGACGCGTGCGCTGACCTGCGAGTGCGAGCGCATCGGCGACGACCTGTTGATCTCCGCGCGGCTGCGTGAGTGGTGAGCG
>JAXDGQ010000145.1:0-2571 GCA_034664965.1 Solirubrobacteraceae bacterium
CGCGCGACGACGGCGAGCGCCGCATAACAACGGCGCGAACGGGGCAATATCGGTTTAGGGCCCGTAGGGTTGGCCAGCTGTGGATGTGGGACCCTCGGCAGGTTGGCCAGGCGTGGACGTCGAACTGGTAGGCCAGGTGTATATGTGGACGAGACAGCTTGTGAGCAGGAAACCCGATTGATATGCCCGTCGGCGCTACCGAGATACTCCCGGGCGGTGGTGGCTTCGACGTCCTGGAGGCCAACGAAGAGATCGCGGCGCGATCGCCGCTGCAGCTGTTCTGGCGGCGCCTGCGCAAGGACCGCGTGGCGATGGTCTCGCTGGGGTTCGTCGCGTTCCTCGTGATCGTGGCGATCGCCGCGCCGCTGATCGTGAGCATCCTGGGGCTTCCCGGGCCGTACATCCAGAACATCAACCTGACCGATGAATTCGGCAGCCCGCTCGGCCCGAGCGCGGCCCACCCCTTCGGCGTCGACCAGCTCGGCCACGACGTGATGTCGCGCGTCATCTACGGCACGCGCGTGTCACTGGAGGTGGGCATCGTCGGCACCTCGATCGCCACCGTGATCGGCGTGTCGTTGGGCATCGTGGCCGGCTACTACCGAGGCTGGGTCGACACCCTGCTGTCGCGGGCCGTCGACGTGGTGCTGTCGATCCCCGTGCTGCTGCTGGGCCTGGGAATCGGCGCGGCGTGCGCCGTGCGCGGCTGCCTCGGCGGCACCATCTCGCCGGGGACGAGCGTGATCATCTTCCTCATCGCGCTGGTCAACTGGACCTACATCTTCCGCATCGTGCGAGGGCTCGTGCTGTCGCTGCGCGAGCGCGAGTTCGTCGACGCCGCGCGGGCGCTCGGGGCCTCGGACGCCAGGATCATGTTCCGCGAGATACTGCCCAACCTGGTCGCGCCGGTGATCGTCTACGCGACGCTGCTGATCCCGCTGAACATCCTGCTCGAGGCCTCGCTCTCGTTCCTCGGAGTCGGGGTGCGCCCGCCTACCGCAAGCTGGGGACAGATGATCGCCGCCGCGACGCCGATCTTCAACACGGCGTGGTGGTACATGACCTTTCCCGGTGTTGCGCTGCTGTTGACGGTGCTCGCCTTCAATCTTCTCGGCGATGGCCTGCGCGATGCGCTCAATCCACGAACGGCCCGGTGATCGGCCGGTGTCCGCCAATGACAACCAAAGGAGGCGTCCCGATGCGGTCGCTTAGAACGACTGTGGCGGCTGCAGCCGCGGTGGCGCTGATGTTCGCGCTGGCCGCGTGCGGCTCCAGCAGCAGCAGCAGCAAATCGAGCGCGAGCGCGAGCTCGAACGGCGCGATCCCGGCTGGGGTCCTGACGCCGGCGACGGAGTCGCTCACCGGCGGCAAGAAGGGCGGGACCCTGAACGTGGTGCAGACCGAGGACTTCGAACACCTCGACCCGGGCCAGTCCTACTTCGCGCTGGACTACGACATCATGGAGGCGACGCAGCGCCAGCTGTACAGCTACAAGCCGAACACGTTCTCCGAACCGACCCCGGATCTGGCCGAAGGCCCGGCGCAGCTCTCGAACGCCAACAAGCTGATCACGATCAAAATTCGCAAAGGCGTGCATTTCAGCCCGCCGGTCAACCGCGAAGTGACAGCCGCCGATGTGGTCTACGCGATCGACCGCGTGGCCAACCCGAACGTCGCCAACCCCTACTACCTCGGCTACCTGGCCGCGGTCGAAGGCATGAAGACGGCCAAAGGCGGGCCGATTGCCGGCGTGAAGGCGACCGACCGGTACACGGTGCAGCTGAAACTGACAGAACCCCAGGCGCCGATCGTCGTCGCCTCGATGGTGCTCTACTGGACCGTGCCGGTTCCCGAGGAGTACGCCAAGAAATTCGACGAACAGAAACCGAGCGAATACGGCAACTATCAGGTCGCCACCGGTCCGTACATGCTCAAGGCGAGCTCTTCGGGCAAGATCCTGGGGGTCGGCTACCAGCCAGGCAAGTCGGCGACGCTCGTGCGCAATCCCAACTGGACCGCGAGCACCGACTACCGTCCGGCCTACCTGGACCAGATCAACATCGCGATCGGCGGTGATTCGAATGTGATCGGGCGCCAGGTTCTGGAAGGCAGCCACATGGTCCAGAGCGACGCGCCGGCCGCGCCGATCCTCAAGCTGGCCGCCCAGCAGCACCGCAGCCAGCTGCAGATCACCCCCGGCTCGGGCGACCGCTACGTCGCGGTCAACAACAGCTCCGGGCCGTTCAAGGACGTCAACCTGCGCAAGGCGTTCTGGGCGGCGACGAACCGCGAAGCGCTCAACAAGCTGCGCGGCGGCAAGCTGGTCAACGACGTCCAGACGCACTACCTGTGGACCGGTATCCCGGGCTTCGAAGAAGCCGGAGGCTTCGCGGGTCCGAAGGTCGACTACAACGAACACCCGCAAGGCGACCTGGCGGTCTCGGAAAAGTACATGAAGCTCGCGGGCTACCCGAGCGGCAAGTACACCGGCTCTGAAACACTGCAGATCGTCGGGGACTCCTCGGCGCCGGCGAACAACGTCGCCGAAGCCGTCAACCAGACGCTCAAGAA
>JAXDGQ010000146.1:0-4345 GCA_034664965.1 Solirubrobacteraceae bacterium
CACTTCTGTCTGGGCACGGCGCTGGCGCGGCTGGAGCTGCGCATCCTCATCGAGGAGACGCTGTCGCGTTTCCCCGAGATGGCGATCGCCGACGCGCCGAAGTACGTCGAATCGCCGTTCGCCAATCAGCTGAAGACGCTGCCCGTCCGCCTGCGGCCCTGAGCCTCGGGGTTCATTCCGTCGTTCAAGCCCGCCAGCCCCGGGCTTTGGCGGGTCGAGATTAGGCGGGGTGAGGAAAGAGCGCCGGCTGTGACCACCAGAGGCAGCGGGAGGGCAAGCTGCCGGGCGTGCGGCAAAGCGCGCAATTTGCGTGATTCGCCTCGACGGCATGCCCTATGGGGGACTCTTATTATGCAATTGGGAGTCAAAGAGGGGCGACACCATGCCCGGGATCTCCATCTGCACCGGGCCGGCGACGACAGCAACGTCTTCGGCCTCCCGCTCATGCTGGACGAGCACGTGAACACGGATCACCTGAACGACGACCACTCCCTCCTGCGGCTGCCTCCTCGCTGCTGCGGCCGGGACGCATTTCCCGTGCGATCGAGGGCGCGGAGTTGAGCGAGGTCCATGACGCGCGGCGGGCGCTCGCCTCCCGCGCGCGCACAGGCCGCAAGCCATCGAATGGGGGCGGCGGTGCGCTCTCGGTCTCCACGATCCACGACATCCAGGACTTCGAAAGGCTCGGCGACGAGTGGGACTCGCTCGTGCGCGCGACGGCGCAGCCCAGTCCCTACATCCTGCACGGCTACCTCCTGGCCCGCTGGCGGCACTACGCCCGCGGGGGGAGCGTCGCCATCCTGTGTGTCAGGCGTGAGGGCGCGCTGGTCGCAGCGCTGCCGTTGGTCATCAAGCGCGAACGCATGGCCCGGGTGGCCGAGCTGCTCTGTGGCAAGTTCGCCGGCGCCGATCTCCCGATTGCACGCACGGAGCCGCTCAGCACGGCCGAGCAACTGCTGTCGCGCGCGCGTGAGCTCCGATTCGACTATCTGCGCCTGTGGGGGCTCGCGCCCGGGGCCTGCATCGCGGCTGCGCTCGAGGCCGCCGGCGAGACGCTGATGGAGGAGGAGCAGGGTGCCCCCGCGCTCACGATTGAGCACAGCTGGGAGCGAACCTACGCACGCAGCACGACCTCGAAGACGCTCAACCTCCACAGGCGACGTTGGCGCCAGCTCTCAGAGATCGGGAGCCTCGACGTCCAGCTTGCGAGCTCCCGTGAAGAGCTCGAACCCGCGCTCGATGAGGCGCTGTGCCTGCATCGCGCCCGCTGGCACGGACGCAAGGACGACAGCTCCGACTTCGCGACGGCCCGCGGTTCACAGTTTCAGCGGGATGTCGTGCGCCTGCTCGCGCCGACCGACACGGTGAGGATCGCCCTCCTGCGTCTCAACGGCCGGGCGATCGCCTTCCACTACTTCTTTGTGCTCGAGGGCACGATGTTCGTCCATCGCCTCGCCTTCGATCCCGAGTTCGGCCAGCACTCGCCTGGCCTCCTCACGACGCTGCGTGCGATCGAGCTGGCTGCGGCCGAGGGCGTGACCCGGGTCGACTTCCTCCGCGGCGATGAGCGCTACAAGCTCCAGCTCGCCGACGAGGTGCAGCTGCTGCGCGGGGGACTCTGCCTCATCAATAGCCGTCGGGGTAGATACGCCGCCGCCCGCGAGAGACTGAGGCTCGGCGCGCGCCTCCACGTGAAGCGCTCGAGCGCCCTGACGCGCGCATATCGCACCGTGCGCCCGATCCGCGGGCGTGCCGACGCTGGCGCGATGACTTCTCCTCCCCGTTTGGGGGTGAAGTAGCGCCCTGAAAGGCCGCGGAAGGGGGGTATCTCGATCCGTGCGGGCGAGACCTGTTGACCCCGGCGTTTACCCCGCCCTGCCAGCACTTGCGTTTCCCCAGAGCCGACGCGGGGACTCGAACCCCGGACCCCTTCATTACGAGTGAAGTGCTCTACCAGCTGAGCTACGTCGGCGCGGTGAGAGATGCTAGCGAGGCGCCAGGGGCTCGTGGCGGCTGGCCTGCCGGTGCTGCGGCGCCCTCACCGCTGCCCGACAGCGCCTGCAGCTCTTGCAGCAGGGACTCGCCGTGCTTCTGGCAGAACGCCGGGCCGATGCCGCGGATCTCCAGCAGTGCCTGCGTGCTGTGCGGCGTGGCGCGCAGCAGCTCTTCGAGAACGGCGTTGGAGGCGACCGTGTATGCCGGCTTGCCCTCCGCGCGCTCGTAGCGCCAGGCGCGCAGGCGCTCGAAGTGCTCCGCATCGACCGGCGGCCCCGCGTGCTCGCTGCCCGCGTCGCCGGCGCCGGGCGCCCCGCGACGGCTGCGTGGCGCCTTGACCGGCGCGCTGACCGCCGCGATCAGCGCGGCGTCCGGGTCGCACACGTCGCAGCAGCGCCCGGTCGGGCGTCCGGGCTCGTCGTCGCCGAAGTGATCGAGGATCTGCCGCCTGCGGCAGGTCTCGCCGCTGGTCATGTATCGCTCGATCGAGCGATACGCATCCCAGCCGCGGTCGCGCGCCGCCTTGATCGCCGCAAACGCCTTGCGCGGGCTGCCCTGGCCGGTCAGGCGCACGAGCAGGCCGTCGTGACCCGCCGGCTCCAGTTCCACCGCGCCCGAGCGCTCGGCGATCGACAGCAGCACGCGGTCGCGTTCGCCCAGGTCACGGTGGCCGACCGTCGCGATCTCGCCATCCGCGCCCCGGCGCAGCCGCGCGACGTACGCCTTGACGTCCTCGACGCTCGTCTCGCGTTCCTTGATGAAGCGGATCAGGCGCCCGAGGTCCATCCTCGCGCCGAGCAGCAGCGCTCGCGCCGGGAGCCCGTCGCGTCCGCCGCGCCCGGCCTCCTGGTAGTAGGCCTCCAGGCTCGTCGGCAGCGCCCAGTGCGCGACCGTGCGCACGTCGGCCTTGTCGACGCCCATGCCGAACGCGTTGGTTGCCACCACCACCTCCGCGCGGTCCTCCATGAACGCCTCCTGGCTGGCGCGCCGGTCGTCGGGGCTCATGCCGGCGTGGTAGGCAACGGTCGCCAGCCCCTCCGCGGACAGCCGTGCGGCGACCGCGTCGGTGTCCTTGCGCGTGCCGCAGTAGACGATCGCTGGGCGCGCGTCGGGCTCGGCGAGGACGTGCAGCAGCGCCGCCCACTTGCGCGACACCGCACCCTTGCCCTCGACGCTGACGACGTCGAACGTCACGTTCGGGCGGTCAAACCCCGAGCGGATCGACACCGGCTCGCGCAGCTCCAGGCGCGCGGCGATCTCACGCGCGACGCGTGGCGTGGCGGTCGCGGTCGCCGCCATCACCGCGGGCCGTCCGCCCGCGCCGGCGCCGTTGAGCGACGCGATCGCGTCGTGCAGGCGCAGGTAGTCGGGCCTGAAGTCGTGGCCCCACTCGGCGACGCAGTGCGCCTCGTCGACGACGAACAGCGCGACCTCCCGGCGCGTGAGCGCAGCGCGAAAGGCGCCCGAGGCGAATCGCTCGGGCGCGGCCAGAACTAGCCGCGCCTCGCCGGACTCGATCTCTGCCAGCGCGCGGGCGTTGTGACCGTCGTCCATCCCCGACGCGAGCATCGTCGCGCTGACGCCCGCCGCGCGCAGCCGGCGAAGCTGGTCGGACATCAGCGCGATCAGCGGGCTGACGACGACGACCAACGGGCGGGCGGCCATGTCGCCCGTCGCGAGCGCCGGCAGCTGATAGCACAGCGACTTGCCGCCGCCCGTCGGCATCACGACGAGGCTGTCGCGGCCGTCGAGCGCAGCCTGGACGGCCTCGCGCTGGCCCGGCCTGAACGAATCCAGGCCGAACCGGTCAAGCAGCTCGTCGGGCGTCGCGTCGATCGTCGACGTGGTCATCCACCAGACGGTACTTCGCGCCTCGGCTGCGTCCGCTCAGCGCCGCTCGCGCCACACGACGCGCGCGCCGCGCGACGGGACGAGCGTGATCGCGCGGCGACGGTTGCGCTCGTCGGCGCGCGCACGACGCCCGGGCGGCAGGCTCGGCGTCAGCTCGGCGAGCATCGTCGCGAGCATCAGCCGCATCTCCAGCTGCGCGAACGACGCGCCGATGCAGCGGCGGATGCCGCCGCCGAACGGGATCCACGAGAACGTGTCGGGCGCGCCGTCGAGAAAGCGCTCGGGCATGAAGCGCGTTGGCTGCTCGTACACGCGCGGGCTGCGGTTGGTCAGGTAGATCGACGGCGTCACGCGCGTGCCCGGCGGCAGCGTCCGCCCGTCGACGTCGAGCTCGCTCGTCAGCGTCCGCGCGACGATCGGCACCACCGGACGCACGCGCAGCGTCTCGTTGACGACCGCCGTCATGTACTCGCCACCACCCGGCTCCGCGTCGATCTCG
>JAXDGQ010000147.1:0-2694 GCA_034664965.1 Solirubrobacteraceae bacterium
AACGGTGCGAAGGCCATGCTTGGCCGCGCCGTAGAGCGTCGCCGGGTTCAGCGGCGCGTCCTCGTCCAAGCACTCCTGCGACCAGTCGTACTCGGCGCACGTGCCCGCGATCACGGCCCTGCGTCCGCCGGCGGCGGCAAACGCGCGCAGCAGAGCCAGCGAGCACTCGACCCAGCGCAGGTTCTGCGTCGAGCTCCAGAAGCTCCCGTGCGCCGCGTACCACGCGAGATGGACGAGCATCTCCGGCTCGACGTCGGAGATCAGCGCCGCGCCGGGCGCAGCGGGGTCGAGCAGGTCGACCGTATGCCAGCTGACGCCGTCGGTCGGCGGCCCCGCGGACCGCGCGACGGCGTGCACCTCGTGCCCGCCGCGTACGAGCGCCTCGAGCGTGTGGCGCCCGACGAAGCCCGTCGACCCTGTCAGCAGCACGCGGCTCACGGCACGAAGTCGGGATAGCGCCGATCCTTCTCGGAGATCACCCGCTCTCCGGGGGGCCGCGGCCACTGGATCGCGAACACCGGATCGTCCCAGCGCACGCCCCGTGCCGCCTCGGGAACGTACTGGTGACCCATCTGGTAGAGAACCTCGCTGTCCTCGGTCAGGGTCTGAAAGCCGTGCGCGAGGCCGGCGGGGATGTAGAACGCTAGGCGGTTCTCGGCGCTCAGCTCGATGCCGTGCCAGCGGCAGCGGGTCGGCGCACCCTGGCGCAGATCGACGGCGACGTCGAAGATCGCCCCGCGCACGCAGCGCACGAGCTTGGACTCGCCGTGCGGCTCGGCTTGGTAGTGCATGCCGCGCAGGGTTCCGCTGCGCGTGTTGAACGACGTGTTGCACTGCACGACCGCATCGTTCAAACCGCGTGCGCGGAACTCCTCGGCGTCGAACGTCCGTGCGAACCAGCCCCGCTCGTCGCCGAGCAGGTCAAGCTCGACCACCCACGCGCCCGGAAGCGGCGTCTCCAGGAACTGCATCACCCGAACCCGTCCGTGCCGGCGACCGCACACGCAAGCTCAACGGAGCCGATCACGAGAGCAGCGTCAGCTCCGGCATGCGCGCCGCGAAGCGCCCGCCCCACTCGCGGATGAAGCCGAGCTGCTCGACGATCTCGTCCTTCAGGTTCCAGGGCAGGATCAGCACGATGTCGGGCTTGTCCGCGCGGATCTCCTCCGGCGAGCGGATCGGGATGTGGCTGCCGGGCAGGAAGTGCCCCTGCTTGTGCGGGTTCAGGTCGCACGTGTAGTCGATGAATTCACGGCGCAGGCCGCAGTAGTTCAGCAGCGTGTTCCCCTTGGCCGGCGCGCCGTAGGCGACCACGCGGAGCCCCTGCTCCTTCAGGTCGATCAAGAAGCGCAGGATCTGGCGCTTGTCCTGCTCGACCCGCCGGCCGTAGCCCAGATACGTATCGAGCTGCTCGTAACCCGCCTCGCGCTCGCGCTCGGCGAGCTCCCGCGCCGCCGCGCTCTCGGGCTTGTCGGCGTCGTCGCTGTGGGCTGCGTAGATGCGCAGCGAGCCTCCGTGCGTCGGCAGCTCCTCGACGTCGAACAGGCGCAGGTCGTGAGCCTCGAATACCGCGCTCGCCGTGAGAAAGGAGAAATAGGAGAAGTGCTCGTGATAGATCGTGTCCCACTGGTTGTCCTCGATCAGGCGCATCAGGTGGGGGAACTCCATCGTGATGACCCCGCCCGGCTTGAGCAGCACCTTCATCCCCGCCACGAAGTCGTTGAGATCGGGGACGTGCGCGAGCACGTTGTTGCCGAGCAGCAGGTCGGCCGAAGCCTCGCCGGCGAGCTTGCGCGCGACGTCCTCGCCGAAGAACTCGACCACCGTCGGGATCCCCTTCTCGACGGCGACCTCGGCGACGTTGGCGGCCGGCTCCACGCCGAGCACCGAGATCTCGCGATCACGAAAGAACTGCAGCAGGTAGCCGTCGTTTGAGGCGATCTCCACGACCTTGCTGGAGCCGTCCAGCCCGAGACGCTCGATCATCTGCTCGGCATAGCGGCGGCTGTGCTCCAGCCAGCTGGAGGAGTACGAGGAGAAGTACGCATAGTCCGAGAAGATCTGCTCGGGCGTCTCGAACTCCTCGAGCTGCACGAGAAAGCACTTCGCGCAGACCAGCGCGCGCAACGGATAGAAGGGCTCCATGCTGTTCACGCGCTCGGGGGGGAGGTAGGAGTTCGCGAGCGGCGACATTCCGAGGTCGGCGAACACCGCTTCCACCGGGGCGCCGCAGAACCGGCACGTGGTCTCGGTCATGCGGAATCCGCCACGGGGGAGAACGACTCGATCTGGCCGAGCGTCACAGCGCGCATGTCCGCGCCCTCGCGCAGAGCGAGATACCACTCGACGATGCTCGCGAGCGCCTCGTCGAGCGCCACGGGGGGGCGCCATCCCAGGCGCCCGCGGGCGCGCGAGGAGTCGAGCTTCAGATAGCGCGCCTCGTGCGGGTGGGGTCCGTCGTCGAGCGTCCAACGCAGCTCGTCGGGCCACAGCTCAGTGATCCGCTCGACCATCCAGCCAACCGGGCGGGCATCCTCCTCGACAGGTCCGAAGTTCCAGCCGGCGGCACAGTCCGGAGCGTCCCACAGGGCTTGGGCCAGCACCAAGTAGCCGCTCAGCGGGTTCAGCACGTGCTGCCACGGGCGGATCGAGTTGGGGTTGCGAACGCGGACCTGCTCGCCGGCCAGCGCCGCA
>JAXDGQ010000148.1:0-5421 GCA_034664965.1 Solirubrobacteraceae bacterium
CGGCTCAGGGGGTCGGCTGGGGACGCTGCGCGTCGGTTCCGGCGAGCCACTGCTCGAGCGTCGTCTGGTGCGCCGGCGTTGTGCCGGTCGCCAGTTCCTCGCGCAGCTCACTGAGGAGGCCGTGGCGCTCGGCGACGACGTTGTGCTGGTGGATCGTCTCGAGGTTCTCCTGGCGCGCGGACACGAAGCTGCGGCCGTCCAGCTGCGGAAACTCGCGCACGACGCCGGCGACCATCTCGCGCACGCAGTCCTCGACGAAGCGCGGGCGGCGGTGTGCCTTTTCGACGACGTCGACCTCGTCTGAGCGCTTCATCAGCTCGTAGATCTCCGAGGACATGCTCGACTCGGCGATCTTCAGCAGCGCCGACGCGTCGATCTCCTCCGTGCACTCCTCGATGCAGCCGATGTGCAGCGTCGCCAGACCGCGCTGGTTGTGGGTGGCGACGGGGACGCGATCGATGATCCGCTCGACCTCCGCCTCGGAGAAGCCGTCGGCGGCGAGGCGCTCGCGGGCGCGCGCGGCCACGAGCTCCTGTGCGCACGGGCACGCCGTCATGCCCGTCGCCGACACGCCCACCGTGCGCCGCGTGCCGTGCGCGAAGGCCACCGCGCGACCGAGCAGCGTGTAGATCTCCTGCGTCTGAATGCCCGAGACGGGCGCCAGCTTGTGCTCGGGATATCGCGCGGCGATCGTCACCTCGGCGCGCTCGGCCTGCTGGCGCGTGCGCACCAGCTCGGCGATGTGCTGCGCGAGCGTCTCCGCGCGAAACGGAGACTCGCTGAGCACGACCTCGCCGATCGCCTCGTTGACCACCTCCTCAAAGCGCGACATGTGCGCCCCCTTCTGCTCGCCGCCGAGATCGACGAAGCACTCCAGGCGCGCGAAGAACAGCTCGTCGCGGATGCGAATCACCTTCTCTACGCCCGTCACGCCAACGCGCGACAGGCCGACTTCGACGCGCGGGGCGCGCGATTGGACATCCTCGCCGGCGCCCTGCGCGGCTGACGGCGAGATGCTGGAGCCGATCGCCTGCACGTCCGCCAGCCTAGCGCGGGCGCACCGCTAGCCCGCAGTCGAGCACCGAGCGCGAGCCCGGGCGCGAGTTGGCCCCGCCGGGCGCGCGCTGCATGACGAGTGCCGGCGACGACGCGCCGGCGTGCGCGACATTCGGGCCGCCCGACCGTGGATTCTGGTATCAATCCGCACTCGGCCAAACGGACGATCGAGAAGGCGCAAGCCGAGGTGATCATGGGGGTCCAGGTTGAGGGAGAAGCGTGAGGGTGCAGTGGTCACGGACATCGTGATCGAGCTGGAGGAGGTGCAGGGAGTGCTCGCCGGCGGTCGCGAGCGGGGTTTCGTGACCGCAGCCAGCCTGCGTGCCGCCGTCGAGGAGGCCGAGCTGAGCAGCGAGCAGGCACAGGATCTGTTCAGCTACCTGGAGGAGCATGCGATCGAGATCGTCGACTCCGAGGACGCCGGCAGCGAGCTGCAGGCCGGCGAGCACACGCCGGGCACCGGCGCGGCGGACCCCGATGCTCCGGCGTCAGACGGCGACGCCGACGGCGAGCAGGAGACAGACGAGGAAGCACAGGGCGTGCGCGCACGCCTGCGCGAGCTCAAGCGCGCCGAGGCCGACCTGTCGGTCGACCCGAGCCTGGACTCGCTGCGGCTGTACCTGCGCTCGATCGGCCGCGTCCCGCTGCTCGACGCCGAGCAGGAGGTGATGCTCGCCAAGCGCATCGAGCGCGGTGACATGGCGGCCAAGCAGCACATGGTCGAGGCCAACCTGCGTCTGGTCGTCTCCATCGCCAAGGGCTACGTCGGCCGGGGCCTGACGTTCCTCGATCTGATCCAGGAGGGCTCGCTCGGGCTGATCCGCGCGGTCGAGAAGTTCGACCACCGGCGCGGCTACAAGTTCTCCACATACGCGACCTGGTGGATCCGCCAGGCCGTCAGCCGCGCGCTGGCCGACAAGGCGCGCACGATCCGCATACCCGTGCACATGGTCGAGCGGCTGAACAAACTGATCAGCGCCGAGCGCATGCTCATCCAGCAGCTCGGGCGCGAACCGACCGCCGAGGAGATCGCCGAGGAGCTGGAATGCGAGGTGCGCGAGGTGCGCGACGTGCTGCGCCTGGCCCAGCAGCCGGTATCGCTGGAGAAGCCGATGGGCGAGGAGGACGATTCGGCGCTGGCCGACTTCGTCGAGGACGTTTCTGCCGAGTCGCCATTTGAGATCGCCTCCGAGGCTCTGCGCCGCGAGAACATCACGCGCGTTCTCGCCTCGCTGCCGCGCCGCGAGCGCGAGGTGCTCGAGCTGCGCTACGGCATCGTCGGCGGCCGGGCGCGCACCCTCGAGGAGGTCGGCCGTGCGTTCAACATCACGCGCGAGCGCGTCCGCCAGATCGAGAACCGCACGCTGAAGAAGCTGCAGACGCTGCCCGAAGCCCAGCAGCTGCGCGAGGCTTCCTGAGCGGCAACTGCCGGTCGCCGCACCCGCGGCGCTAGAACGCTCGTTGAGCCCCTATCCTTCTCAGCCGCGGCGGGGTTCCCGAGCGGTCAAAGGGGTGTGGCTGTAAACCACATGGCTCAGCCTTCGCAGGTTCGAATCCTGCCCCCGCCACTGTCCATACCCGCGAAGACCGCGACAGCCTCGCCAGCTGACTCTCGGGCAAGCCCGACATCCCGACGCCGAGTACGCCTCACGCCCTAACGGCGGGGCTGCTCCTGGGCTGCTTGGTGGCGCGCGACCGCGCGATGCTGCGTCGGCGTCGAGCCGCTGAAGCCGAAACTCGAGACGGCGAACGCCAAGCTCATGATGGCGACCGTCGCCACTTTCAGGCGCTTCGGTGTCAGCCATGTCGTGTGACGGGTCTGCAGCCAGGTCCGAGCGCCCGTCGCGCCCGTCGCGGCGGCCATTGCGCACCCGACACACATGCGCTCAGCGTATCCCGGCGGCCAAGCCTTTGCGCCGGCGGCTTCTTGCTCTCAGGCGCTCAGCGATCATCACCGCCCTGCTCCCCGCAAGGCCTGCGCGAGCGCGTGCGCGTCGGGCGTGCTGACGAGCACGCTTTTCAGCGGCTCGTGGTTGCGCACGGCGAACGACAGAGCCGGCATCCCGCGGCGCACCAGAAACGCGCGATCGAGCCGGATCGTGCGCGCTATGTAGTAGAGGCCGGGCAGGCGCAGACCGGCTTTTAAGCCGCTGCCGGTGACCTCTGAGATCGGATTGTCCACGGCGCGCACGTCGCTCACGTCGGCGATCGCGACGCGGATGTCTTTCATCAGACCGAGCGCCTTCTGCCACGGCGCCAAGAGCACTTCGACGGAGTCCTCTGTCACGCGCACGCGCACGCGAGCAGACTAGCCCCATGCACGCGCGCCAGAAACAACGCGAATACGGTAGGGGACGCCGAGAGCCGAGCGCGGCCGATAGGCACGTGAGATCTCGCGCCGCCGTCGCGCGGGTGGCATGATCGGGCCAACCAGCCAGAAGGGAGTTTCGAGATGGAGTCCTCTGAGGGTGCCGCGAGGGTGCTCGTCGTGGCCTACAGGACGGCCGCCACGCAACCGTTGCTCGACGCCGTGCGCGAGCGCGCCAAGCGCGGCAGCGCGAAGTTCACGCTGCTCGTGCCCAACGCCGCGCCCGGCCTGCACAAGGTCGTCGACCCCGAGGACCAGGGCGGCGGCGAGGCCAAGGCGGTAATCGAGCGAGCCGTCCCCGCGCTCAGCGATGCGGCCGGCGCGCCCGTCGAGGGCATCATCGGCTCGACCGACCCGATCGCCGCGATCGAAGACGCGATCAACCTGCGCGGATTCGACGAGGTGATCATCTCCACCCTGCCAACGAGAATCTCGCACTGGCTCAAACTCGACCTGCCGAGCAAGGTGACCGGCATGGGCCTCCCCGTCACGACGGTCACGCCCGCGGACTGATCGAGCGGCGCATCGCGGCTGGCGCGCCGCCACCCCAGCGCGCCGGCGCGGTACAGTGCCGTTTCCCCGCCCAGCTAGCTCAGTTGGTAGAGCACTTCCATGGTAAGGAAGGGGTCAGCGGTTCGAGTCCGCTGCTGGGCTTGACCTAACCGGGCTGCAAAGAGGCGGTTCTTCGGCGCGGACAGGCAGCGTATGTGCCGCTGTCTGTCGGTCGCCCACAGCATCCCAGCCGGCAGATCGCGCGATCTGTTTCCCGCCGACAACATCGGGGAAATACGCGTTCAGGCCGCGTGGGGGCCTGCGGTCAGACGTAAGCTAGCGACGTGCCCGGCCGCTCCCTCGTGACCGGGCACGTCGCGTTTCCTGGCCTCAAGTAAACCAGCCGATCTAGTACCCCTCCGCTAGCCTTGAATTGCTGCGGTGCGTCAGGGACCGTCCTTTCGACGCACCGCAGTGTGGTTCACCCTTTCGCCACTGCGCGCGGCGAGGTTGCTGTCACCAATTCCGCGGTGCTATCTGCGTGGGCAGGGAACGCGAATCACCTGCGTGACGGTTTTGGCGGCAATGCCAAATTCGCGATCGCCGCCGAAGTTGCCGCCGAAGGTGACTTCGGTCTTGCCGAAGAAGCCGCCCTTCGGGCATTCGCCCTTTTTGGGCACGGTGCCGTACGGAATCACTTTCCCGTGCGACCTGAATGCGGCGCCCGCCTTGAGGTGGATCTTGCTCACCGATGCAAGCGGTGCGCCCGGCACCGTGGCGACCGCCGGCACGAGCGTCTGCAGCTCCCACGAGTATTTGCCCGAGCTTCTTACGTATTTCCCTGCGGAGACAACTTCGAGGCTGACCGGGCTCACGCCCTGGGTATAGAACAGCAGGCCGCCGCCGGGCGCGAAGAAGGCCTGTAGCGACGCGGGCTCGGGCACTCGTTCGGAGCCGAATGTCACTTCGCCGAGTACGTTCCCGATCGCGCTGGCGATCGACTTCTTCGGACAGCCGCTCGGGCCGATGTTCTTGAGCGTCGCTTCCGTGCAGGAGGCGAACCCGGACGGGTGGAGCTTGACGCCCTTGGGCAGGTAGATGTTCACCGCGGAGATCGGCGGCGGGCTCCCTTTCGGGTTCTGCGGCGAAGCGCCATAGCCAGATCCTTCGATTTCGAGGGTGGCTTCGACGTCAGCGCCCTTACCGTAGAAATTGCCGGTGCCGGGGAACCCGGGGATCGGGACCGCCGCCGCCTTGACCCTGACCGTCGGCGCAGGGATTTCTTCCGCCGAGGCTAGCGCCGGCGCTCCGAGGCAGACCAGGCCAAGCAGGGCCAGGCAGGTTGTGCGTGCCGATCTCATGTTCTTATGCCGTATCGATCTCATGTCCCTGTGCCCTCTCAAACACGCGAGCGCGGCTGAAGTACCCCATCAGCATCGCCGCGCCTGCGAAGAGCTGCCCGTGACCCTCACCACCCTACGCGAACGCGATGAGGGCCGTCGCGC
>JAXDGQ010000149.1:0-3499 GCA_034664965.1 Solirubrobacteraceae bacterium
CAACGGTACCGGGGGCCTCGTCGAATGACGAGCGGCAGTGGATGCGCACGCCGTGGTTGCGCGCGTACTCCACCGATCGCAGCTGCAGCACGCCGGCACCCGAGGCGGCCATCTCGAGCATCTCCTCGAAGGAGACGGTCGCGAGCTTGCGCGCATCGGGCACGATGCGCGGGTCGGCCGTGTACACGCCGGAGACGTCGGTGTAGATCTCACAGACCTCCGCCCCGAGCGCCGCCGCGACGGCCACCGCCGTCGTGTCCGAGCCGCCCCGGCCGAGCGTGGTGACGTTGCGGGCCGTGCCAGAGACGCCCTGAAAGCCCGCCACGAGCACCACGCTGTTCTGCTCGAGCGCCTGCTCGATGCGGTCCGCGCGCACGTCGATGATGCGCGCCTTGGTGTGCGACTCGTCGGTGACGATTCCCGCCTGCGAGCCGGTCAGCGAGATCGCTCGGTGGCCGAGGTCGTGGATCGCCATCGCGCACAGCGCGCAGGAGATGCGCTCGCCGGTCGACAGCAGCATGTCCATCTCGCGAGGGTCGGGCACGTCGGAGACCTCCTCGGCCATCGCGATCAGCTCGTCGGTCGTCTTGCCGCGCGCCGACAGCACCGCGACCACGCGGTGGCCGAGCTCGCGCTTGTCGACGATGCGACGCGCCGCGTGCTTGATGCGCTGCGCGTCGGCAACCGAAGTGCCGCCGAACTTCATCACGACCAGACCGGACATGCTCCGCAGGATATTGCGCCGCGCCGCCGCACAGGCGCGTGCGCGGCGGCGTGCCCGTCGACGCCCTTACAGCGAGCGGCGCCCGGCGAACGCCTTGCCGAGGGTGACCTCGTCGGCGTACTCCAGGTCCGAGCCGACGGGCAGCCCGCTGGCCAGGCGCGTGACGGTCAGCTCCGGCGAGCGCGCGCGCAGCTCCTCGGCGATGTGCAGCGCGGTGGCCTCGCCCGTGGTGGTCGGGTTGGTTGCCAGCACCACCTCGCGCACGACCTCGGCCGCCGATCCGTTGGCGCCCTCCCCCGCTGCGGCGATGCCCCGCTCGACGCGCGCCAGCAGCTCGGCGATCTTCAGATCCTCGGGGTCGATGCCTTCGATCGGCGACAGCGCGCCGCCGAGCACGTGATAGACGCCCTGGTACTCGTGCGTGCGCTCCATCGGGATGACGTCGCTGGGCTCCTCCACCACGCAGATCACGGCGTGATCGCGCCGCGTGTCCTGGCAGATGCGACAGCGGGCTTCGTCGGTCAGGTTGAAGCACACCTCGCACAGGCCGATCCGCTCCTTGACCTCGCGGATCGACTCGGCCAGCGCGGCGGCGTCCTCCGCGGACGCGCGCAGGATGTGAAAGGCCAGGCGCTGCGCCGTGCGGTTGCCGATGCCCGGGAGCTTGGAGAGCTCTGAGACGAGGCGCTGGACGGGCGGGGCGTAGGAGGTGCTCACGGTTGCAGGTCTACAGCCCCGGCAGGCCGAGGCCGCCGAGATTGCCCATGTCCATGCCGCCCGATGCGCCTCCGAGCTTGCGCGCGGCGAGCTCCTGGGCCATGCGCAGCGCCTCGTTTACGGCCGCGAGCACCATGTCGGCGAGGATCTCGACGTCCTGCGGGTCGACCGCCGAAGGGTCGATCTCGATCGACTTGACGTTCAGGTCGCCGGAGATCTTCACCGTGACCATGCCGCCGCCGGCCGACGCCTCGACGATCTCGTCCTTGAGCTGCTCCTGGACGACCTCCATGTCCTGCTGCATCTTCTGCACCTGCTGGAGCATCTGCTGCATGTTCGGCATGCGCGGCTGCTTGGGCATCCTCAGGCCCCTTTCTCGTCGCTGGTCAGAGCCTCCGCACCGTTCTCCACCTGCGCCGGGGAGTCGATCTCGCTGCCCGCGCCGCCGCCCGACGTCGCGTCGCCGCCCGGCGCCGACTCGCCGGGCAGCTCCTCGGCGTCGAACTCCTCCATGAAGCGCTGCAGCCACTGCTCCTCGGTGTCGCTCACCGGCTCGGCGCCGTCCTGCGCCGCGAGCCCGTCCTGCAGCTCGTATGAGAGCCGCCAGCGCTTGCCCGTGATGTCCGCCAGGGCCGCCGTGACGGCCGCGCGATTGTCCGGGTTCTCGGCCTTCTTCTTCAGAAACGGCGCCGTCGCCGAGAACGCCACCGTGAGGTCCTCCCCGGTCACCTCCACGGGCCGCGCCTCCTCGATGCACGCACCCAGCAGTGCGTTGCCGGTGCGCACGAGATCGACCACAGCCGGCCACCACGCCAGCAGCGGGGCCAGGCCCTCGGCGACGGCCGCCGCCGACTCGGAGTCCTGGGGCGGCCCGCCGGCCGGCGCCGCAGTGCGCTGCGTGCGCTCTGGAACCGTCGCGATCGACGCGACCGACACCTCGACGGGGACTTGCTCCAGGCCGGCCGCAGCATCCTCCCCGGGGGCGCTCGGGGCGGCCTGGCCCGCGGCCGGCTCGGCGTGGGCCTGCGGCCGTGCGGCGGGCGGAGGATCGGCTGGCGCGGCATGCGCCGGCGCGGTGGCGGGATCGTCGGCGACAGCCACCCGGCCGCGCCGCTCGCCGGGGAGGACATCGCGCTCGGCGGCGACGGCGCTGACGTCGCCGCCCTCCAGGCGCTCGATGCGCGCGAGCAGGGCGCTCATGGAGGAATCGACCTCGGGCTTGGCGGCCTTCACGAGCGCCAGCTCCAGGCGCGTGCGGGCATCGGCGCCGGCGCGCACGGCCTCCATCGCCGCGCCGAGCGCCTCCAGCAGGCGCACGACGACGGCGCCCGGCACGCGCTCTGCCTGGGCCTGCAGCGCGGCGTCGGCCTCAGCGGTGAGCGACAGCTCGCCGGGCACCTCGCCGAGCGTCTGCACGACGAGCAGCTCGCGCGCGCGGACCTCGAGATCGCCGGCGAACGACGCCGCGTCGCGGCCCTGCTCGGCGCACTCGGCGAGCACTCCCAGCGCGCGCCGCGCATCGCCGGCGGCGACCGCGTCGACGGTTTCTGCAAGCAGGCGCGCGTCGGCCACGCCGAGCACCGCGAGCACGTCCGCCAGCGCGATCTCGTTGCCGCTGTAGGTGACCAGCTGCTCGAGCGTCCCGAGCGCGTCGCGGAAGCTGCCGGTCGCCGAGCGGGCGAGCGCCGAGACGGCCTCGGCGGGGATCTCGATCTGCTCGGCCTGCGCCGTGCGGCGTACGACGCTGGCGATCTGCTCGACCGTCGGGCGGTGGAAGTCGAAGCGGTGGCAGCGATCGACGACCGTCGGCAGGACCTTCTGCGCCTCGGTCGTCGCGAGTACGAACACGGTGTGCGGCGGCGGCTCCTCGAGCGTCTTCAGGAAGGCATTCCAGGCGGCCGTCGAGAGCATGTGCGCCTCGTCGAGGATGTACACCTTGCGCCGGCCTGAGACGGGGGCGTAGGCGACGCTCTCGCGCAGCTCGCGGATGTCGTCGACGGAGTTGTTCGACGCCGCGTCCATCTCGATCACGTCGAGCGAGCTCGCGCGGGCGATCGA
>JAXDGQ010000150.1:0-5045 GCA_034664965.1 Solirubrobacteraceae bacterium
TGTGGGACCGCCCGGACGGCACCCGCGCGCGCACCCGCGTGCGCGACCTGGCGAGCTTTCTCGTCGCCTTCGTGCTGATCGGCGCGCTGGCGAGCATCCCGGCGCTGCGCCACGACTCGCTGCACACGATCTACGAGCGCACCTTCGCCTACCAGGCCAATCGCGCCTCGCCGTTCTCGGTGTGGGGGCTGTACGGCGGGCTGGGGGTCTGGCAGACGGCCGTGCAGATCGCCGCGGTCGTGCTGGCGGTGGCGCTGGCGGTGATCCCGCGGCGTCCGGACGTGGTCGGGCTGGCCGCCGCGTGCGCAGCTGTGATCATCGCCGTGCAGCTCGGCATCGACCACTGGTTCTACCTGTACATCCCGTGGTTCTTCCCGCTGGTGATGATTGCGCTGCTGGGACGCTACGGCCCGCCGATGCGACCGCCATCCGGCCCGTTGGCCGTGTCGGGCTCCGCTGCGAGGTTGCAAGAGGACGCTCCGCCCGCCACGGCAGTCAGCTGAGCCGGCCCTCCAGGCCAGGCCTCAGGCGCCGGCCGGACGCGGCATCAGGATCTGCTCGATCGCATCCGCCCGCCGTGGCCGCGAGCAGCTGATCAGCACGCCCATCAGCCATGGATCGTCGTCGGAGGTCTCAAAGCGCACGGGCATCTGCGTGAGCAGCGACTGGATCGCCTGCTCGCGCTTGACGCCGATCACGCCGCCGCGCGGGCCTGTCATGCCGACGTCGGTGATGTAGGCGGTCCCCTGGGTGAGCACGCGCGCGTCGGCGGTGGGCACGTGCGTGTGCGTCCCCACGACGGCTGTCACGCGGCCGTCGAGGTGCCAGCCCATCGCGACCTTCTCCGAAGTCGCCTCGGCGTGCATGTCGACGAGCACGTGCTCGGCCTCGGACACGTCTGCAAGGGCCGCCTCGATCTCGGTGAACGCCGAGCGTCCCGCGCGCAGGTAGAGGTTGCCGCTGAGGCTGACGACGCCCAGGCGCACCCCGCCGTGCTCGATCACGCAGGTGCCGTGCCCGGGCTGGCTGCGCAGGAAGTTCGCCGGGCGTAGGATGCGCGGCTGGGATTCCAGGTACGGGTAGATCTCGCGACGGTGATAGGAGTGGTTGCCGAGCGTGATCGCGTCGACGCCGGCGGCGAGCAGCTCATCGGCGATCTTCGGCGTTATCCCGAGCCCCCCGGCGATGTTCTCGGCGTTGACGACGACGAATGTCGGCGCGCAGCGCTCGCGCAGCGCCGGCAGGCTCTCCAGCAGCGTGCGCCGGCCGATGCCGCCGACGACGTCGCCGACGAACAGGATGCGCGCCGCCGCCGCCGCCTCCGCGTCGCCTGCCGCGCGCTGGCCGCGGGGAGCCGATCGCTCTGCGTGCGCCGCCTCGCCCTCAGCCATACTCTGGCGATGGTGGGAGGCAGTTGACAGAGGGTCCCGAGAAAGCTCCGCAAGCCAGCCCTCCGAGCGGCGAGGAGGAGAGGCTGGCCGACGACTCGCCCGCGCGCGGTGAGGCGCACGCCGAGCCGCCGCGCGCGGTCGTCCCGCGCTGGGTGCAGCTGGTCGCGCTGCCGCTGGCCGTGCTCGCCGCGTGGTCGCTGGCGAAGGCGGCGGGTCCGGTGCTGGTGCTGTTCATCGTGGCGGGCCTCATCGCGTTGATCCTCAATCCGGCCGTCGCCTTCCTGCAGCGCCGCCGCCTTCCGCGCGGGCTGGCGGTGCTGGCGGTGTTCCTCGCCTTCTTCCTCTCGGTGGCCGGCATCGGCGTCCTGCTCGCCAACCCTATCTCCAACCAGGTGCGGACGTTCACCAACAACCTGCCGCACCTCGTCGACGAAGCCAACGAACAGATCGCCTCGCTGCAGAAGGAACTCAACAAACACGGGCTGCACGTTCACCTCGTCAAGCAGGGCAAGACGGCGCTGCAGACCTTCCAGGAGAAAGTCGCCAAAAGCGCGAGCAAACTCGTCTCCTTCGGCGGCGGCCTGGTCACCGAAGCGGCCAGCGCGATCTTCGACCTGGTGCTGGTGTTCGTGCTGTCGGTGTACATGCTGCTGTACGGCGAGCGCATCGGCGAGCTCGCGCGGCGGCTGCTGCCCGAGGGCGACGGCACGCCGGCCGACGACTATCCCCACCTGGTGCAGCGGGCGGTCTCGCGCTACGTGGGGGGTCAGCTGCTGTTCAGCGTGATCATGGGCGCCTCGGCGGGCATCAGCCTGTATGTGTTCGGGCTCGTCGGGCTGTTTCCCGACGGGGAGAAGTACGCGATCGCCTTCGCCGTGTTCTACGCCGTGATGGAGCTCGTCCCCTACATCGGGCCGATCCTCGGCGCCGCGCCGCCGGTGCTCGTGGCGCTGTTCACCAAACCGATCTCGGCCCTCTGGCTGGTGCTGCTGTTCATCGGCCTGCAGCAGCTGGAGGGACACGTGGTGGCGCCCCAGGTGTTCGGCCACACGCTGCGGATCAATCCGATCCTGGTGATCTTCGCGCTGCTGCTGGGACTGCACGTCGACGGCATCATCGGCGCGCTCGTGGCGTTGCCGATCCTCGCGGTGGTGCGCGAGACCGTCGTCTACCTCAGTCGCCATCTCACGTTCGAACCCTGGAACCGCTCGCGCGAGGGTCTGCTGTAGCGACGTGGCGGGTGGTGCACGTCCAGCGCGGGTGGCCGAGCCGGTCCTGATCGTCCACGGCCTGTCCAAGCGCTACGGCGAACGCGAGGCGCTGCGCGGCGTGACCTTCGACCTGCGCCCCGGGGAGCTCGTCGCGGTCGTCGGTCCCAACGGCGCGGGCAAGACGACGCTGCTGTCGATCATCGCCGGCGCGCAGAGCGCCGATGCGGGGGAGGTGAGCGGGCCGGCCGTCGCCGAGGGGGCAGACCGGATCGGCTGGGTGCCGCAGCAGCCGGCGCTCTACTCCAAGCTCACCGTGCGCGAGAACCTGCGCCTGTTCGCGCGCCTGGAGGCGGTCTCCGACGCCGATGCGGCGGTCACGCGCATGCTCGAGCAGACGGGCCTGGGCGAGCGCGCGGACGAGCGCGTGCAGAGCCTCTCCGGCGGCAACCGCCAGCGCGTGAACGTGGCGCTGGGGCTGCTCGCGGACCCGCAGGTGCTCGCGCTCGACGAGCCGTCGGCGGCGCTCGACCCCGGCCAGCGCGCGCGGCTGTGGCAGTTCGTCGGCGCCCTCGCCTCGCGCGGGACGAGCGTGCTGTTCTCCACCCACCACCTCGGCGAGGTGCGCCGCTACGCGACGCGCGCGATCGTGCTGGCCGACGGCGAGCTGCTGTTCGACGGGGCGCCCGAGGACATCGTCCGCGTCGCCGGCCACGGTGGCGCAGACGACCTCGAGGGGGCGTTCCTGGCGCTCTTGCAGAAGCGCGGGCACGCATGAGAGCGCTGCTCGCCAAGGACCTGCTGATCCTGCGCCGCTCGCGCCTGCTGGTCGGCGTGCTGGTGATCTACCCGATCGCGATCGCGCTGCTGATCGGGCTGGCGATCTCGCGCGGGCCGGGCAAGCCGAAGGTGGCGATCGTAGATCAGACGCCGCCGGGGCAGACGGTGCAGGTGGGCAGCGAGAGGGTGCCGGTGAGCCGCTACGCCGAACAGCTCTTCGACCAGGTTCAGTCGGTCGAGCTGCCGACGCGCTCTGAGGCGGTCGAACAGGTCAAGTCGGGCAAGGTGCTGGCGGCGGTGGTGATCCCGGCGAACATCGCGGCGCGCGTCGGCACCGGCCTGAGACAGGCGCAGCTGGAAGTGCTGTACAACGGCAACGCGCTCGAGCAATCGCTGGTGCAGTCGCAGATCGAAGCGGCCCTGGCGCAGGCCAACATCGGCTTCTCCGAACAGATCCAGCGCGCGGCGTCGCAGGCGATCGGCGCGCTGCTGAGCGGGCGCAACCTGGGCGTGCTCGGCGCGCCGGACCTGATCGGGCTCGGGCGGATCCCAGCCGAGCTGCAGCGCATCATCGCGCGCATGGCGCCGGGCGCCGACCGCGCGTCGCTGGAACGGATCGAGTCGTTTGCGCGCTTTGCATCGCAGAACCTGAACCTGGCGAAGAACGTGCTGTCGACGATCGGCCAGCCGATCCGCGTCAAGACCACGCTGATCAGCGGCCGGCGCACGCCGCTGAACACGTTCGCGGTGGTCGTGGCGGTGAGCGTGTCGCTGATGTTCGTGTGCATGCTGCTGGCCTCGGGCGGCGTGGCGCTGGAGCGCGAAGAGCACACGCTGGCGCGCCTGCTGCGCGGCCGGGTCTCGCGTTGGCGGCTGCTCGCCGAGAAGGCCCTGCTGGCGGCCGGCTGCTCGCTGGTGCTCGCGCTGGCGATGCTCGCGGGGATCGGCGCCTTCGTGTCGCTGGACTGGAGCCGCTTCGGGCTCTGGCTGGCGGCGCTCGCGCTCGGCGCGTCGGGCTTTGCCGCGCTCGGCGTGGCGATCGGCGCGCTTGCGCGCGAGGTGCGCGCGGCGTCGCTGCTGGCCTTCCTGCTGTCGCTGCCGCTGGCCTTCCTCGCGCTCGTGCCGAGCGGGGCGGTGGGCGGCGGCCTGTACGACGCGATCGGCGTGGTCTCCTTCGCGTTTCCCTTCAAGGCGGCCTTGCAGGCGCTCGACGCGGCGGTCAACGGCGCGTCGCCGTCGATCGGTCTGCCGCTCGTGCACCTGGCCGTTCTGACGCTCGTGTTCGGCGCGCTCGCGCGCGTGGGCCTCAGACGGGCCGACTGAGACGCCGGCGCAGGAGAGCGCGCGGACGGGGCGACATTCGCCGAGCGCCGGTAACGGTCTAACCTGAGATGTCTATGGCGTTTCCACAGACGCGTATGCGCCGCCTGCGCGCATCGGCTTCGCTTCGCGGGCTCGTCCGCGAGACCGCGGTGGCGGCCGATCGCCTGGTGCTGCCGATGTTCGTCGCCGAGGCCGGCGACCGCTCGCCGGCCGGCGGGCGCGAGCCGATCGCGACGATGCCCGCAGTTCAGCGCCTGTCGATCTCAGCGGCCGTCGAGGAGGCCGGCGAGGCGGCAGCGCTGGGGATCTCCGCGGTGATGCTGTTCGGCGTTCCAGCGGAGAA
>JAXDGQ010000151.1:0-6820 GCA_034664965.1 Solirubrobacteraceae bacterium
AGCGGCAAAGCACATCGTCATCGCCACCGGCGCCCGCGCCCGCGACCTCCCCTTCGCCAAGGCCGATGGCGAGCGGATCTGGACCTATCGCCACGCCATGGTTCCGAAGGAGATGCCGCCCAGATTGCTGGTGATCGGCTCGGGCGAGCGCCTGGGAGCCGATCGCCCGAAGGCGCTGGTGGAGCTGGCCGGCCGTCCGATGCTGCAGTGGTCGATCGACGCGCTCGCCGCGATGCAGGAGGTGCGCCAGATCGTCGTCGCCCTGCCGCCCGGCGCCCAGGCTCCCGCGGGCGTGCTGGGCGTCGAGGGCGGAGCCACGCGCTCTGACTCGGTGCGCAGGGCGCTCGCCGCGGCGGCAGACGGCGACCCGGTGATCGTGCACGACGCCGCCAGGCCGCTGCTGACGCCCGCGCTCGCGCGGGAGGTGACAGGCGCGCTGGGACGCGACGCGCAGGCCGCCGCGGCGATCGCCGCGGCCCCCGTCAGCGACACGATCAAGCGCGCGGACGACGGCGGCGCCGTGAGCGAGACGCTCGCGCGCGCCGGCCTGTGGGCGGTGCAGACACCGCAGGTGTTCCGCCGGGCCGCGCTGGAGCGCGCGCTGGACGTCTCCGAGGAGCTGCTCGCCGACGCGACCGATGACGCTTGGCTGGTCGAGCGCTCGGGAGCGAGGGTGATCGTCGTCAACGTCGGTTCCGGGAACCTCAAGGTCACGACGCCGCTCGATCTCGAGATGGCGGCCATGCTGCTGGAGCGCCGCACGCCCGAGCGGGCATGATTCCTGCTTGAATCGCCACGACGCGCCCGTGCTCACCGACTACCATCTCCATCTGCGCCCCGACGATCTCGACGCGAGCGCGGACGAGTACTACAGCGAGGCCAACTTCCAGCGCTACCGCGCCTCGGCCAACGAGCGCGGCATCGCCGAGCTCGGCGTCTCCGAGCACATCTACCGCTTCGAGCAGGCGCTCGACATCTGGCAGCATCCGTTCTGGGTCCCCTTCGCCCAGGACGATCTCGACGCCTACTGCACGTTCGTGCGCGAGCGCACCGACCTGCGGCTGGGCATCGAGGCGGACTTCGTTGCCGGCGCCGAGGACCGCATCGAGAACCTGCTTGCGGCGCGCGACTTCGACTACGTGGTCGGATCGGTGCACTTCATCCGCGACGGGGCCGTCGACATGGACGACTACAGCGTGTGGGACTCCGGGCGCAGCGTCGAGCAGATCTGGCAGCGTTACTTTCAGACGATCGGCGAGGCCGCGCGCAGCGGGCTGTTCGACGTGCTCGCGCACCCCGACCTCGTCAAGGTGTGGGGCGGCGAGCGACCGCTGCCCGAGGGGGACCTGCGCCGCTACTACGAGCTGGCGATCGACGGGATCGCCGAGTCCGGCATCGCCGTCGAGGTGTCCACGGCCGGTCTGCGAAAGCGCGTGCAGGAGCTCTATCCGGCGCCGGCATTCCTGGAGATGTGCCTGCAGGCCGGTGCCCCGGTCGCGCTCTCCAGCGATGCGCACCGCCCGGAGGACGTCGGCGCCGACTACGACCGCGCCCTGGAGATGCTCGAGCAGCTCGGCATCGGCGAGCTGAGCGTGTTCGAGCGCCGCCAGCGCCGCCTGCAGCCGATCGGCGCGACCGAGGCGGCCGCATGAGCGCGCTCGTCGGCATCGGCTATGACTCCCACCGGCTCGCCGCCGGGCGCCGGCTGGTGATCGGCGGCGTCGAGATCCCCCACGACCAGGGCCCGCACGGCCACTCCGACGCCGACGTGCTCGCCCACGCGGTGATCGACGCGCTGCTCGGCGCCGCCGGGCTCGGCGACATCGGCGAGCACTTCCCCGACAGCGACGAGCGCTGGCGCGATGCCGACTCGATGGGGCTGCTCGCGCACGTCGTCGCCCTGATCAACGACCTCGACATGGTCATCGTCAACGTCGACTGCACGCTCGTGATGGAGACGCCCAAGCTCGGGCCGCACCGCGCCGCCATCCGCGAATCGCTCGCATCGGTGCTCGAATGCGACCCGCGACGCGTCAACGTCAAGGCGAGCACCGGCGAGGGGATCGGCTTCGTCGGGCGCGGCGAGGGCGTCGCGGCGCTCGCCATCGCCAGCCTGCAGGCGCCCAGGGGCGTCTTCTAGGGCGGCGAACGCCCACGCGGGCGGGGGCGAGCGCTAGGGTTGCCGCGCAATGCGCGCCATACGCCTGCACGACACGCGCAGCGGGGAGCTGGCCCCGCTCGCGCCCGACGATCGCGCCCGCGTGGGCGTGTATGCGTGCGGGCCGACCGTGTACAGCCGCATCCACATCGGCAACGCCCGCCCGTTCGTCATCTTCAGCGTGCTCAAGCGCTACCTCGAGCACGAGGGCTACGGCGTGGATCTCGTGATCAACGTGACCGATGTCAACGACAAGATCTATGACGCCGCCCGGGCACAGGGACGTCCCAGCGCCGAGCTCGCGGCGGAGATGACCGAGCGCTACCGCGCCGACACCGACGCGCTGGGCCTCGGCCGCCCCGATCACGAGCCGCTGGCGTCGCAGACGATCGGGCCGATCATCGAGCACATCGCTGCGCTGGTCGATCGCGGGCACGCCTACGCGGCCGACGGCGACGTTTACTTCCGCGTGCGCTCCGACGCCGGCTACGGCAGCCTCTCCCACCGCCGCCCCGACGACATGGACCAGGGGGAGGACGTCGAGGGCGCACAGCGCAAGGAGGATCCGCTCGACTTCGCTCTGTGGAAGGGGCACAAGGAGGGCGAGGACACCGTGTGGGACGCGCCCTGGGGAGCCGGGCGCCCCGGCTGGCACATCGAGTGCTCGGCGATGGCCGAGCAGCTGCTCGGCGTCGGCTTCGACATCCACGGCGGCGGCTCGGACCTGGTGTTCCCCCACCACGAGAACGAGGCCGCGCAGACGCGCGCGGCGCGCGGCGCGGAGTTGGCCAAGCTGTGGATGCACAACGGCATGATCCAGTTCACCGGCGAGAAGATGGCCAAGTCGGTTGGCAACGTCGCGCTGCTGCACGAGGTCGTCGATCAGTTCGGCGCGCAGGCCGTCGTCATGTACCTGCTCTCCGGGCACTACCGCCAGCCGCTGGCCTTCTCGCCGGCCGAGCTGCAGGACGCCGACCGCCGCGTGCAGCGCGTGCGCGATGCCCTGCGGCGACTCGACGCCGGTTGCGCCAGCCCGCCGGACATGGCTCACCACACCGAGGCCTTCTTCACAGCGCTCGCCAACGACTTCAACACCCCCACGGCGCTCGCCGCCCTGTTCGAGTGGGTGCGCGAGGCCAATCGCCGCGGCGGCGGCGTGGGCGACGCCGACCTGCGCGAGATGCTCGGCGTGCTCGGGCTGGGGGGCTTGACGCCGCTGCAAAGCGCGGGCGACGCCGACGCGATCGACCCGCAGGCCGCGGCTCTGCTGGCGCGGCGCGAGCAGGCGCGCGCCGAGCGCGACTTCGCCAGGGCCGACGAGATACGCGAGCAGCTGCGGGCCCTGCAGTGGGAGATACGCGACGGGCCCGCTGGGCCGGAGCTGATCCCGATCTCCAGGCAGTGATCCTCTACGGCCGCAACCCCGTCCACGAGGCGCTGCGCGGCAGGCGGTCGGCGAACGTGAGCGACGTATGGGCGACCGCGTCCGCGGCGCGCGAGCCGTGGCTGGCGCGCGTCAAGCCGCGAATCGTCACCGCCGAGGAGATCGAGCGCCGCTGCGGCTCGAGCTCGCATCAGGGGGTCTGCGCGGACGCCGGCGCGTACCCCTACGCCTCCGCCGATCGGATGCTCGGGGTCGCTGCACCGCTGATCGTGGCGCTGGACCAGATCCAGGACCCGCAGAACCTCGGCTCGATCTGCCGCACCGCCGAGTGCGCCGGCGCCGCCGGCGTGGTCATCCCGGAACGCCGCGCCGCCGAGGTGACGCCCGCGGTCTGCAAGGCCTCGGCTGGAGCCGTCGAGCATCTCAGCATCGCACGCGTGCGCAACGTCGCCGACTTCCTCGCCGATGCCCGCCGCGCCGGGTGCTGGTGCTACGGCGCCAGCGGCGACGACGACCGCGCCGGCGCCTACGATGCGCCCGACTACGCCGGCTCGGGGGTCGTGCTGGTGCTCGGCAGCGAGGGCAGCGGGCTGCGCCCGCGCGTGGCCAAGGCATGCGACGCGCTGATCGCCCTGCCACTGCGCGGGCGTATCCGGTCGCTCGGGGTGAGCGCGGCCGCCGCGGCGATTCTGTACGAGATCTTGCAGCAGCGGGAAAGAGGCCTTGACAACTCTCCATAACTGTGCGAGGCTCGCGCCGACATAACGCTGTACCTAAGGTTGAAGAAGCCTTGGGAATACATAGCTTTGGCGCCAGGGGAGGAGTGCGCCACTGAGCAAATTGAGCCCTGCCGTGGTGGGAGGGCACCTGGAAAGGATCTGCTCGTGGCTCGAATCTCCCGTAACCCTCACTCTGAACTCAAGGTCGAGGACGGTTATCTGATCGCCCTGGCGAAGCTGGGCGATCGCAACGCATACGACCGCCTCGTGCGCCGCTATCACGGCTTCGTGCGGCTGAAGGCCTCGTCCTACTTCCTCGCCGGCGGCGACTCCGACGATCTCATCCAAGAGGGCCTCGTCGGGCTCTACAAGGCGATCCGCGACTTTCGCACCGATCGCGAGTCGAGCTTTCGCAACTTCGCCGAGTTGTGCATCACGCGCCAGATCATCACCGCGGTAAAGACGGCCACGCGCAACAAGCACACGCCGCTGAACCAGTACGTGTCCTTCTCCTCGACGCCCGCCGGGGCCGGCGACGACGTGCCCACGCTCGATCAGATCCTGCCCGGATCGACCGTGCACGATCCCGTCAACCAGGTGATCAGCTCCGAGGAGCTGCGCTCGCTCGTCGGCTGCCTCTCCAGCGCCCTGTCAGAGCTCGAGAGCCGCGTTCTGTCGCTGTACCTCGACGGCTACTCCTACGAGCAGGTGGGCGAGCGCCTGGATTGCGACACCAAGACCGTGGACAACGCCCTGCAGAGGGTCAAGCGCAAGGTCGGCGCGCACCTGCAGGCGCGCGCCGTCGCCGCCTGAGCTCACCGGCGGGCGGATTCGCGTCAGCGACCGGCCAGCGGCCGCCCCCGACGGGGACGGCCGCAAACCGCAATGCGCCTCCCTGCCGGCTAGAGCTGGCCCTCGCCGGGCAGCCGCGAATTGCCCGGAGCCTCCGGGCGCAGCGCCGATGCCGGTGCAGGCGTCACGGTGAGGTCAAACGGCGCTCCCGCCGCTCCCTGGTTGCCGGGGTCGCCGGGGATCTTGACCCGCAGGTGGTAGCTCCCGGGGGAGTAGAAGGCGTGCACGATCGAGAACGGCGCCGCTTCTCCGGCTTTTGCGGGCGCGCCGACCGTGCCCACGTCCACCACGTGCCAGCCGATCTTCGCCGAGCTCTGGCGCTCGAGGTACACGACGTGCCCTGTCAGCGCGGGCAGAACCGATCCGGAGAACGTCGAGGCCTGCCCGGACTGGACGGTGCTCGGCGCGGTCACGGCGCCCAGCGCGTATTTGACGCCCTCGAACAGCATCGCCGAGTTCGTCTTGGCGCTGCTCACCCGGTAGAGCACGTTCGTCAACGGCGTCTGCGTGAATTCGTAGGCGCCGCCGGCCCCGGTGTGACCGCTCGCCACCGGCGCGAACTTGGAGCCTTTGGAGCGTGCGAGCAGCGTCACCGGGGTGTTCGCCGCGGCTCCCGCCACCACGCCCTTGATCGTCGCCGACTGGCCGTAGAGCAGCGGATTGGCCTTGCTTTCGATCGTCAGCGCGGGGTTCTGCGCCTGGGAGATCTCATAGGAGATAGGCGACGTGGCCGCCGGCGCGTTGATCCGCCGTGGGTGCACGACCACGCGGATGTTCGCCGCGCCGGGGACCGCGAAGCTGTGGACGATCGAGTACCTGCCGAGCGCGTCGACCGTGCTGCGGTCGATCGCGCGCCATTCTTCGTTGGCGGTGGCGCTCTCGCGCTGGAGCACCACAACGGCGCCGGCGGCCAGCGGGCTGACTTCGCCCGCGAACGTGACCAGCGGGTGCCGACGCAGCCTGTGGCCAACAGTCGTGTACAGCTGCGCCCCTTCCGGCGGAGTCGGCGGTCCGATGGTGATCGGCGCCGACACCCTGATCGTGCGGCGGCCGCTCTGCGCTCCTTCGGCAACGGCGTAGAAGACGCTGTTGGTGAGGAACACCGGCGGTGTCACCTGAAAGGCTCCGCTGGGCTCCGTCGTGGCCGTCCCGACCGGCGTGAAGCCGGGCTTCGGCGCCGACTGCTCATAGAGGGTGATCTGGCGCCCGGCGGCTGCTGCCGGCTGCGGGCATTTCAATGTGCCGAACACCGTCGCCGATTCGCCGCTGGCGATCGGAGCTTTCGGCGTTTCAAGTTGGATGCGGCAAGGACCATTGGTCTGCCCGGCCGCCTCGTGCGCCCGGCGAGCTGAAGCGCCGGCCGGTGCGATCGCGAGCAACGCCGCGGCGCCTGCCAGGAACGGGACGTGCTTGGTTGAGCGCATGTGAGCGCCTCCTTTTCGGGGATTTCGGCGGAACTGGTGCTCGCGCCAGAGCCGGCCGCGCGGGCGCGACCGGCTGACTGCTCCCCTCAACCCGTGGTCCTCTCCTTCGATGCGGTGTATTGGACGGGCGCACGACAACATGCTGTCCGGCCGGGCATCGCCTGGACTTCTAGGCCATCCGTCGCGCCACGAACACCTGGTGTCGCGCCACGAACAGCTAGTCGCAGCCACAGCTGCCGCGGCCAGAAGACGCTCGCTGAAGGGAGTCGAGGAGCGCGCCGCC
>JAXDGQ010000152.1:0-7123 GCA_034664965.1 Solirubrobacteraceae bacterium
CACGAACGCGCCGCCCTTGCCCGGCTTGACGTGCTGGAAGTCGACGATCTTGAAGATCGTGCCGTCGACCTCGATGTGATTGCCGTTCTTGAATTGGTTGGTGCTCAAAGCCACGCAGCCAGAGTACCGGGGCGCAGGATGTCTTCCCGCCTTGCATCTCCCCCACCGCCGTCCGTGCCCGACCCCGCCTGGCGCAGAGCTGAAGTCAGCGGCTCGCGGCGGTGTTGCGTCGCTGCAGGAGACTAGGCTGCAACGCGCCCCATGGCCGACCGCCACCAGATCGATTTCACCTACTCGCTGACCGACCGCGTGTTTCGTCTCAGCATGGGCGAGCTCGCCGACTTCAGCGGCGCCAAGTACGACGGTGACTTCTCGCTGAGCCTCGAGCAGGCGCAGGCGAGAAAGCACGACTACGTCGCGGAGCAGATCGGCATCGCCCCCGGCCGGCGCGTGCTCGATCTCGGCTGCGGCTGGGGACCGCTGCTGAACTTCATCCGCGCACGCGGCGCCGGCGGCGTGGGCGTGACGCTCTCGCAAGCGCAGTACGCGGCCTGCCGCCGCCACGACCTCGACGTCCACCTCCGCGACGCGCGGCGACTGGACCGCGAGAGCTTCGGCGGCTTCGATGCGGTCGCAAGCCTCGGCGCCTTCGAGCACTTCTGCTCGCCGGACGAGTACCGCTGCGGACGCCAAGAGGACATATACCGCGACATCTTCCAGCGCGTCGCGACGGTGCTGCCCGACGGCGGTCGTTTCTATCTGCAGACGATGGTCTTCGGGCGCAACATGATCCCGCTCGAGCGGGTCGACATCAACGCGCCGCGCGACTCCGACGCATTCGTGCTCGCGCTGATGGAGCGCCAGTTCCCCGGGTCGTGGCTGCCTTTCGGCTCCGAGCAGGTCGTGCGCTGCGCCGACCCCAGCTTCGAGCTCGTGTCATCGTCGAACGGGCGCCTGGACTACATCGAGACCATCGAACAGTGGAATGCCCGGATCGGCGCGCGCAGCCTGCGCAAGGCGCTGCTGAAGCTGCGCCTCGTCCCGCGCTGGCTGACCAGCGCGGACTTCCGCCTTGCTTTCACCTCGGGCGTGAGCGCCAACAAGGTCTGCTTCGAACGCGAGCTGCTCGACCACTACCGACTGGTATTTCAAAAGCGCGGCTGACCCGGCACGCGCGGCCGGCTCAGCAGCACCTGCGCGACGCGGCGAGCGACCCGCCGCGCTCAGGCCGCCGCGGTCGCGAGCGTCGCCATATCGATGCCGATGACCCTCAGCCGCCGTTGCAGCGCGTTGAAGGCGAACGCGTTGGTTTCCTCCATCGTGTAGTCGAGGATCGCGTAGTCACCCGGGTCGGCGCCCGGCGGGACGAGCACGGCGGTTGCCAGCGGGATCAACTCCGCAAGGCGCGCCGCGATGCGCTTCTTGAGGTCCTCATCGCGCGCCTTCTCGCGCAGGAACCAGGTGCCGTAGGCGACGTGGCGATGCTCGTCCTGCGAGATCAGCCTGAAGCCCTCCGTCCAGCCGGGGAGGATCTCGTTGCGCTCCATGTAGTCGGTCAAGAACCACTGCCCGGTCAGGGCCAGCGTCCCCTCGATGATCATGTGATAGAGCGTCACGAAGTCGACCTTCGCCTCGATGTCGCTCGGGTCGGCGATCAGGCGCTTGCCCCAGTCGACCAGCACCCCGTCGAACATCTCGATGAACGCCGGGTTGAGATCCTTCCGCGCCCGCGCCAGACGGTCCTCGAAGCTTCCGTCCAGCCCGAGCACCTGCTCGTAGAAGCGGTTGAAGTGCTGCGCGTGGCGCGCCTCGTCGACCTGCTGAGTCGTCAGAAAGGCCGCTTCTGCCTGGCTCTCATAGGACATCACCAGTCCGGAGAACTGTGTCGTCACACGCTCCTCGCCGACGAAGAACGAGGACAAGTTCCAAGCCATGTTCTCGCGGAGATCTCCGTCCAGGTCGCGCCAGTCGGCGCGATCCTGCTCGAAGTCGATCGTCTGCGACTGCCAGTGCTGGCGCTCCCACAGCTCATACAGCTCCTGCGGCGCCATCAGCTTCACCGAGGACAGCTTGGACTCGTCGGAGATCGTGCCGACGTCACCTTGGCTCGTCAGATCAAGCAGCGAGGGCATGGCGGGTGAAACCTCCCTTTAGATGATCGTGCACGCGGGCTAGTGACGTGCGCTGAGGCGACCATACCCGCTCGCGCGCGAGGCGTGGGTGGCTTCGCCCGGCCGCGCTCAAGCAACGGACGCCGGACGTCGATGGCGAGGTATGCGGCGAATGGCACGCGAGAATGCCCCGTGCGCGCTGATGGCGCTCGCCGGCTGCGCCGCGCTGGCGTGGCTGGGGCTGTACGGCTTTGCGTGGAACGACTACGACGACGAGGCGCGTGCGGCCTTCGACGCGCTCACACAAGGGCACGTCGAGCAGTTCTTGCGTCTCGCGCCTGCCTACGGCGGCTCGCTCGTCGAGCGCGCGCCCTTCTCGCTGATACCGGGGCTGTGGGGAGGCGGCGAGCTGGCCGTCTACCGCGCGGTCGCCGTCCCCTGCCTGCTCGCCTCGGCGCTGCTCGGCGTATGGCTCGTCGCGCGCATGCGCGGCGAGGGGCGTCCGGCGATGCACCGCGCGCTCGCGCTCGCCCTGTGCGTCGCCAACCCGGTCACCTTGCGCGCGCTGGAACTCGGCCACCCCGAGGAGCTGCTTGGCGCGTGCCTGTGCGTCGGGGCGGTGCTGTTGGCCAGCGAAGACCGCGGCCTCTGGGCAGGCGCCGCACTGGGCCTGGCGATCGCCAACAAGGAGTGGGCGCTGCTCGCCGCGGGCCCCGTCCTGATGGCGCTGCCGGTGCGCCGGCGCGTGCCCTGCCTGGCCATCGCCGTCGCTGTCGCCGCCGTCGTGCTCGCGCCGCTGGCGCTGGTGGGCTCGGGCGGCTTCGTGTCTGCCACGCGCGCCACCGCGACGGCGCCATCGGCGATCTTCCAGCCGTGGCAGATCTGGTGGTTCTTCGGCGAGCACAGCGCGCTCGTTCACGGCGCGTTCGGCAGCCCCAAGCCCGGCTATCGCGTCGCGCCCGGCTGGACCGGGCCGATCAGCCATCCGCTCGTCGTCCTTGCCGGGCTCGCGCCGAGCTTCGCGCTGTGGCTGCGCAGGCGAGGCCGTCGCGCCGGCGCCCGCAGCGCTCTGCTCGCGCTCGCCCTCGCGATGCTCCTGCGCTGCGTGCTGGACACGTGGGACACCGAGTACTACCTGCTGCCGTTCGTCTTCGCCCTGCTCGCTTGGGAGCTAGCGGACCCGGTGGCGCGAGCCCCGGTGCTCGCCCTGTCCGCCAGCGCGCTCGCGTGGCTGAGCTTTCAGTGGTCGCCCGAACACCTGTCGCCAGACCTGCAGGCCGCGTTGTTCCTCGCGTGGTCGCTGCCGCTCGCGGCGCTGCTCGCCAAGCGGCTGCTGCTGCCGGGGGCGGCAAGCCGCGCCCGCGGCGGCCGCGACGACCTCCAGGGCGCTCAGGAGATCACAGTCAGCGCCTTGTCGAGGCCGTTGAGCACCTCCTGAGCGTCCTCGCGGACGACCAGCAGATCCTCGATCCGCACCCCGAGCAGCCCGGGCAGGTAGACGCCCGGCTCGACCGTCACGACGTTGCCCGCTTGCAGTGGGCGCTCTCCTTCGGTCCGCGACAGGCGCGGACCCTCGTGGATCTCCATGCCCACGCCGTGGCCGAGCCCGTGGCCGAAGTGCTCTCCCTGCCCGGCACGCTCGATCGCCTCGCGGGCGACCGCGTCGACCTCGCGGCCGGTCGGGCCCGCGTGCACTGCGGCGACGCCCAGCCGCTGAGCTTCGAGCACCAGCGCGTAGATCTCGCGCGCCTGTCCTGACACACCCTCCCCGGTGGCGTACGTGCGCGTGCAATCCGAGCAGTAGCCCTCGTGAAGCGCGCCCCAGTCGATCGTCACGAGCACGTCGGCCGGGATCGGCTCGTCGCGGGGCTCGGCGTGCGGCAGTGCTCCGTGCGCGCCGGCGGCGACGATCGAGGGGAAGCTGGCCGACTCCGCTCCCAGGCGGCGCATGCGCAGCTCGAGGTCGATCGCCACCTCCCGCTCGCTGCGCCCGACCAGGCCATCTTCGATCAGCCCGGCGAGGGCCTCGTCGGCCAACTGGGCAGCGGCGCGCATGCGCTCTATCTCCTGCGCGTCCTTGACCGCGCGCAGCCGCTCGACGGCCCCCGCGCAAGGGGCCAGCTCCCAGCCCGGGGCCAGCGCGTCGCGCAGTCGCCCGTGGTCGGCGACGGTGACGCTCGCGTCGTCGAACCCCAGCGTTCCGCCCGAGCCGGCGAGCGTCCGCGCGGCTGCCTGCAGCAGGTTGCCAGTGGCGATCTCGCGTGCCAGCAGCGGCGCGACCTGCTCGGCCGACTGCGTCGTGTAGCGGAAGTCGGTGAAAAACCGGTGGGCGCCGGTCTGCTCATCGGCGGCGATCAGCGCGAGGCCATTGCTGCCGGTGAAGCCCGTCAGGTAGCGCACGTTCACCGGTGTGCTCACCAGCAGCGCATCCACCCCGCGCCGGGCCAGATCGCCGGACAGCCGCTCGATGCGCTGCTCCTCGGGCCGCGGGCCGGCAGCGCCCGTCACGAGCCATCCCGGTCGAGCTGTTCGCGCAGCAGCTTCAGCGCCTCGCCGTAGCCGTCGGGGCCCCGACCCGAGATCGTCGCGAAGCACAACTCGCCGATCACCGACGTCCGGCGCCACGTCTCACGGCCCTGCACGTCTGAGAGATGGATCTCCAGCGCCGGTAGCGCGGCGATCTCCAGCGCGTCGCGTATGGCCCAGGAATAGTGTGTCCATGCGCCCGGGTTCAGCAGGATCGCGTCGGCCTCGCCGCGCAGTTGGTGTAGGCGCTCGACGAACGCACCCTCGTGGTTGCTGTGGAAGAAGCTCGTCTGCAGGCCGAGCTCGCCGGCTTCCGTGGCGATGCGCTGCTGCAACTCGACCAGCGTGAGCGTGCCGTACAGGGCAGGGTCGCGCCGCCCGAGCTGGTCGAGGTTGACGCCATGCATCACCTCTATGCGGTTGCGCGGCTCGGTCATCGTGCGCACTCCATCATCGCTGCGCCAGCTCGGCGACGGCGGCCCGCAGCTCCTGCGGCGCTATCTCACAGCCGATCTGCGCATCGCCGGGCTCGCTGACGAGCACGAACCCCAGCGAACCGCCCAAGCGCTTCTTGTCTCGCGTCACGGCGCGCAGGACTTCCTGCACCTCGGCTCCCTCGAGGGTGACCGGCAGGTCGCGCTGGCGCAGCAGCTCGCGGACCTGTCCGCGCAGCTCCTGAGCTCCGGAGAGCCGCAGCGCGGCGAGCAGGCCGAGCCCGACGGCCTCGCCGTGGCGGTAGCGCCCGTAGCCGGTCGCCGTCTCGATCGCGTGGCCGACCGTGTGCCCCAGGTTCAACACCTGCCGGCGCCCGGCGTCGCGTTCGTCGGCTGCGACGACCGCGAGCTTGGTGCGGGCGCAGTCGAGGATCGTCTGCTCGTCGAGGTCGGCTCCCGACGAGACGCGATCCCACAACGCCCCGCCGGCGATCAGCGCGGTCTTGAGCACCTCCACCCAGCCGGCCGCGAGCTCGGCCGCGGGCAGGCTCTGCAGCGTGTCGGGGTCGACGAGCACGCCCGCCGGCTGGTGATAGACGCCGACGTAGTTCTTCGCCTCGGGCAGATCCACTCCGGTCTTCCCGCCATAGGCCGAGTCGACCTGGGCGAGCAGCGTCGTCGGGACGTGCACGACCGGCACGCCGCGCTGATAGGTCGCCGCGCAGAACCCCCCGAGATCGCCGACGACGCCTCCGCCGAGTGCGACCAGGTGATCGCCGCGGTCGGCTCCCGCCGCCGCCAGCGCACGCCACACCGACTCGGCGGCGGCGAGCGTCTTGTGCTGCTCGCCGGCTGCGATCGTGATCGTGCCCGCCAGCCGGTCCAGCTGATCGCCATAGAGCGCTCCGACGGTTTCGTCGGTCACGCAGAAAGCGCGCGAGGAGGAGCGGTCCAGTGGCCACAGCTCCGCCGGCCCGCCGGCGCCGGCCGCGCGTAGAAGTCCGCGACCGATCAGCACCGGGTACTCGCCCGACGCGCTCTGCGCCCACACCAGGCGAGTTCCCGCCGGGGCGGCGGCCAGGGCGCGCAGCGCGCCGAGCACATGCACGGCACCGCCGGGCGAAAGCGGCGGCAGAAAGGCGTGCGCGTGGCGGTCGTAGAGCTCGCGCCGCTCGGCGTGCAGCGCCATGAACGCCTCGCGGTCGCGCGCCAGCGGACGACCGAGCGCTCCCGACGCCGCCTCGGCAGGCCGGCCCACGCGCTCCCACGCCTGCTCGGCCTCGACGTCCAGCAGCACGACGACGTGTGGCACGAGCGCCACGCGCACGCGCTCGGAGAGGATGCTGCCGCCGCCCAGCGCGATCACCGCGCCGCTCTCGGCGCTGTCGAGCAGCTCGCAGACGAGCTGCTCCTCGGCCGCGCGGAAGGACGCCTCGCCGTGCAGCTCGAACTCCGTCGCGGGCGAATGTCCGAAGCGCTGCGCCAGAAGCTCGTCGCTGTCGAGCGCTGTGACCCCGAGCGACTGCGCGAGCTCCCGCGCTACGGTCGACTTGCCCGCGCCCATGAACCCGATCAACACGAGCGCGCGTCGCGGCGAGCGCTCTACGCCGGCCATCCGATCCGCCCGCGGTAGGCGGCGACGGCTTCCAGCACGTCGTCGATGTGGTCGCCGCCGAACTTGCGCCGGTAGGCGTCGGCGAGCACGAAGGCGACCATCGCCTCGCCGACGACGCCCGCGGCGGGGACCGTGCAGGAGTCTGTGCGCTCGCGCAACGCCTGCGCCGGCTCGTGTGTCGCGGTGTCGACCGAGCGCAGCGGCTTGGTCAGTGTCGGCAGCGGCTTCATCGCGCCGCGAACTATCAGCGGCAGCCCGTTGGTCATCCCGCCCTCGAGCCCCCCGGCGCGATTGGTCTCGCGGTAGTAGCCGCGCTCTGAGGAGAAGAAGATCTCGTCGTGGGCCTCCGAGCCGGGCAGCCCGGCGACCGCGAACGCGTCGCCCAGCGAGGCGCCCTTGACGGCCTGGATCGAGCAGATCGCCATCGCCAGGCGTCC
>JAXDGQ010000153.1:0-6236 GCA_034664965.1 Solirubrobacteraceae bacterium
ACGTCTGGTCGGGGAAGTGGCCACAGAAGATGATCGAGTAGGACCACACGTTGCGCACGATGTTCGCCGTGAAGTTCGCCGCGAGCGTCGACTTGAACGAGCGCTTGCCCGACTGCAGCGAGCCGCGCCCGGCGACCAACGCGGCGAGCCCGGCGAGCGCCGGGAAGGCGACATAGTCCTTGACGATCTGGTCGCGGGCCTTGGAGCCGATCGCCTTGAGCTCCCGCACGACCTGCTCCTTTGACTTCTCGCCGGAGTGGATCGCGGCGCGGTCGAGGTCGTGCACGGCCACGCCCCACTCGAAGAAGCCCATCAGGATCAGGTTGTAAAGCGGCTGGAAGAGGTACGCCGGATGCCACTTCTGGTGCGGGTCGATGCGCATGATCTCGTAGCCGAGGTCGCGGTCCTTGCCGCGGATGTTGGTGAACGTGTGGTGCTCGTAGTTGTGCGAGTGGCGCCACGCGTCCGCCGGCGACGCGGTGTCCCAATCCCAGTTCTGCGAGTTGATGTCCGGGTCGTTCATCCAGTCCCACTGCCCGTGCATCACGTTGTGGCCGATCTCCATGTTCTCGAGGATCTTGGCCAGCGACAGCGCCGCGGTGCCGCCCAGCCACAGCGGCTTGCGCGAGGACCCCATCAGCATCGCGCGCGCGGCGAGCACGAGGTGGCGGTGCAGCTTGATCGTGCTGCGGATGTAGCGCGAGTCGCGGTCGCCGAGGTCGGCGTACACCTCGTCGTGGATCGCGTCGAACTCGCGGCCGAGCTGCTCGAGCTGCTCGGCGCTCAGCGCCGCGAGCGGGCTCTGCTCGTCGGCTTCGTGCGCCGTCTGCGGCGGGTCGGTCTGGATGGTTGACACTTCGGCTCCTTGGGGTTGCAGGCGTGGACGTTACTTAGAGGGCGATCTCGACGGGGCCCTCGGGGGCGTTGATGCAGGTCTGAACCATTTCGCCGACCTGGCCGTGCACGCGGCCGGTGCGCAGGTCGCGCACCTGGCCGGAGCACAGCCGCCCGACGCAGGTGTGGCAGATGCCCATGCGACAGCCGAACGTCAGCTGCGCGCCGGCGCTCTCGCCGGCGACGAGGATCGGCATCTCGCCGTCGCTGACTGCCTCGATGGCGCTCTTGGAGAAGCGGATCGTGCCGCCGGCGCCGCGCTCGCCGTCGCCGACGCGCGCGTCGGGCTGGAAGTGCTCGGTGTGCAGGCGCTCGGGGTCGCCGTCGCGCTCAAAGCGCGCGCCGATCGCCTCCAGCAGCCCGGGCGGCCCGCACAGGAAGGTCTCCCGCTCTTGCCAGTCCGGGCACAGCTCGTCGAGCTGCTCGGCGGTCACGCGGCCCTGCTCGCCGGTGCGCCGCTCGTGCAGGCGGTAGCCCGCGTGGCGCGCGTGCAGCTCGCGCAGCTGATCGCCGAAGATCACACTCTGTTCGCTGCGCGCGCTGTGCAGGTGCACCACGTCGCCCAGCGCGTCCTCGCCGGCGAGCGAGCGCAGCATGCTCATGATCGGCGTGATGCCGCTACCGGCGCTGATGAACAGCAGGCGCCGCGGAAGCGGGTCGGGCAGCACGAACGTGCCTTCGACGCCGCCCAGGCGCACGATCGCTCCCGGGCGCACGCCCGAGAACAAGAACGGCGACACCTTGCCGCCCTCGACCAGCTTGGGCGTGATCGAGATGCAGCCGTCCTCGCGCCGCGGGTCCGAGGTCAGCGAGTAGGCGCGCCAGTGGTGGATGCCGTCGACCTCGATGCCCAGTCGCAGGTACTGCCCCGGGCGGTGGCCCGGCCACTCCCAGCCGGGCTTGATCAGCACGGTGACCGCGTCCGGCGTCTCGCGCTCGATCCGTTCGATGCGCCCGCGCAGCTCGCGCGTGGACCACAGCGGGTTGACCAGCTCCAGGTAGTCGTCGGGCAGCAGCGGCGAGGTGAACGAGCGGATCAGGCCGAGCGCGCGACGGCGCGCGGCGGAGACCTGTGGCACTGCTCCCCGTTCAGCCACGGGCTTCGTCCGGCCACGCGTCATCGCGAATCGGCGCCGGGTGGTCGCGGGTGAGCGGGGAGCGGACCATGTTGCCTTGAATAACCATTACCTCAAACGAGGTTACATGAAACATGGTATCCTTGCGTGAGGGATGGCACATACGGCTACCGAGAAGCCCAAGCCGTTGCAGGACGGCCCCGAAAAGCCCAAGCCCGCCCGCAACGGCGCCGCGGGCGGAGCCTCCGGCGCGCCCCCCGCCGACCTGACCGTCGAGCAACTGGCCGGCGCGGTCGGCATGTCGGTGCGCAACATCCGCAACCATCACACGCGCGGGCTGCTTCCCCCGCCGGAGGTGCGCGCCCGCGTCGGCTACTACAGCGCCGAGCACGTCGCACGGCTGCGGCTGATCCTCGACCTGCAGGCCGATGGCTTCAACCTCGCGTCGATCGAGCGCCTGCTCAGCGGCTCCGACGGACTGGCCGAGCGGCTGCTCGGCCTGCGCAAGGCCGTGACGACTCCCTTCGAGCCCGAGCAGCCGGAGCTGATCACCACGGCGGAACTCAACGAGCGCTTCGGCGAGCTCAGCGCCAAGGACGCCGAGCGGGTGCGCAAGCTCAAGCTGCTCGTGCCGCTCGGCGACGACCGCTTCGAAGCGCCCAGCCCAGCGCTGCTCAAGGCCGCCGAGCAGGTCGTCGCGCTCGGTATCCCGCTGCACTCAGCGCTGGTGCTCGTGGAGCGCATGAGCCGCGACTGCGACTCGGTCTCGCGCGACTTCACCAAGCTGTTCCTGCGCGAGCTGTGGCAGCCCTTCGACGAGGCCGGCCAGCCCGACGAGGGCTGGGACGAGCTGATCGAGGGCGTCGACGCGCTGCGCCCGCTGGCCTCCGAGGCGCTGCTCGCGCTGTTCAAGCTGCGCATGACCGTGCAGCTCGAGCAGGCCTTCGGCAAGGTCATCGAGCACCAGGCCAAGCGCAAGTAGCCGCCGCTCGTCGTGCCGGCCCGGCTCGCGGCGCGTGAGCGACGCGGCCGGCTAGCGACCGGGCGGGACGAGCACGATCTTGCGGTGCGAGCCGGCCGCCAGACGCTCCCACGCCTCGGCGACGCGCTCGAGCTCGACACGCTCGGTCTCGACCTTCAGCTCGCCCGAAGCCGCCAGCGCCGAAAGGCCGGCGTACGCCTCGCGCTTGACCTCCGGCGGAGCGGCGAAGTTCGTGTGGCCCAAGATCGCGAGCATCTTGCCGCGGATCGGCGCCGAGGACACCGTGCTGTCGCTGCCCGCGCTCGCGCCCAGCTGGACGATCCGCGCGCCAAAGCTCGCGGCGTTGACCGCCGCCGCGAACGGCTCGCCGAACAGCGGGTCGACGACCACGTCGATGCGGCCGTCGGCCGCCTGCGCGAGCGCGGCGGGCAGATCCTCGGCGCCGTCGAGCTCGACGGCCGCGTCTGCGCCGAGTGCCAGGCAGCGCTGCAAGCCATCTCGCGAGCGCGCCGCGGCGACGACCCGCGCCGCGCCGAGCGCCCTGGCCGCCTGCACGGCAATCTGCCCGAGCACGCCGCTCGCCCCCAGCACGAGCACGTGCTCCCCCGGCTTCACCTCCGCGCGCCACGTCAGCGCCAGCCACGCCGCGAGCCCCGATATCCCCAGCGCCACGGCGATCGCGTCGTTGACGCCGTCGGGAACGTCGTACGTCGCCTGCGGATCGATCAGCGCCCGCTCGGCCATCGAGCCGTACGGCGGGATCGGCGCGTCGAAGTACACGCGCCTGCCGTCCAGCAGGCCCACACCCTCGCGCCCGGCGACCGATGGCAGCGGCGGCGGGCCGGCGTAGAAGCGACCCCCGCAGATCGCCATATCGACGGGGTTCAAGCCCGCCGCCAGCACCTCCACGACCGCCTGTCCATCGCCCGCCTGCGGCTCGGGGAAATCGTCCGGCCGCGGGACGCCGAGCTCGTGCAGGACGGCGGCTCTCATCGCTGCATCATCGCCGACGCCGACGGCAGCTGCGCCGCGCTCTGCTCGTAGCCTGCGACGCCTCGGTCGGTCACTCGCCTACCTCGATCGCCCACGCGCGCGCGAGATTCTGTGAGGCCATCGTGCCCAGCAGGTCCGCGAAGCCCTCGGGCGCCGGCGGCAGCAGCGGCGCGCCGGCGCTCGTGATCGCGCCAAGCACGCGCTCGGATGCCGCGGACGCCAGCTCGATCGCGCGCGCGACGTCGTGCCCGACGAGCTCGCCGTCGCGCTTGACCAGGCGCCCGGCGACGAGCACGTGCTCGACGTTGGCGGGGTTGGCCTGGGCGACCAGGCAGCCGACCGGGTCGGCCATCGGCACCATGTTCAGACGGCGACCGCCGACGACGATCACGTCGGCCTGCTTGCCCGGCGTGAGCGAGCCGATGCGGTCCTCCAGCCCCATCGCGTGCGCGCCATTGGCTGTGCCCCAGCGCAGCGCGTCGCGTACGCCGAGGTCCAGCGAGTCGGGCAGGCGGTTGCGCGCGTTGAAGGCGTCGTTGCGCATGCAGCGTTCGAACTGCAGGCCGATCCGCATCTGGGCGAACATGTCCCCGGAGTTCGACGAGGCGACGTCGCAGGACAGGCTCGGGCGCATCCCGAGCCCCAGCGCCCGTCCGATCACCGGGTGTCCCATGCCCATCTGCAGCTCGGTCTCCGGGCTGCAGGAGACCTTGCAGTCGTGCTCGGCCAGGCGCAGCAGATTGCGCTCGTCGAGCGTGTTGCAGTGCACGTGCACCTGATCGGCCGCCAGCAGCCCGTGGTGCGCGAGCTCGGGGATGCCCTCGGTCAAGGCCGAGCCCCACGAGCATCCGGTGTGCAGCACGCTGGGGATCTCGAGCTCGGTCGCCGAGCGGGCCTCGGCGATCGTCTGCTCGAACGGCAGCAGGCCCACCTCGGTGAGCGCCACGCCCATCGTCACGAGCGCGTCGTCGGATGAGAGCTCGCCCTCGCGGATCCGCCGGGCGTCGGCGAGGCGCTCGCCGTGGTCTGCGAACGACGGCGGCTCGCTCGGCGCAGGGTAGTAGCCGTAGGCGAACATCGCGCGGATGCCCGCATCGCGCAGGCCCTGCAGCGCCGCGTCGGCGTGCTGGGGCGTGTTGTTGCAGTGCGAGAAGTCGAGGATCGTCGTGACGCCCGCTTCCAGCGCCTCCAGCGCGCCGAGCAGGTTCCCCGCGTACACGTCCTCGGCCGAGCAGTTGGGCGAGATCGACATGCGGATCCCGCGGAAGTAGTCCTCCAGCGTCCAGTCGGCGCACACTCCGCGAAACGGCGCCTGCCAGGTATGGCGGTGCGTGTCGACGAAGCCCGGCATCACCACCTGCCCGGCGACGTCGAGAATCTCGGCGTCCTCGGTCTCGACGCGCTCGGCCACGACGGCTATCGAGCCGTCCTGAACGAGCACGTCGCCGATCGGCAGCTCGCCGATCTCGGCGTCCATCGACAGCACGTAGCCGCCGCGCAGCAGCAGTCGGTCGCTCATCTGGCCCCTCCCGTTTCGTTGTTCGCCACCGTACACGCCGTTCGTACGCTCGTCTAAGGCGGGGCTCTCGACGAATGGCCCACCCGTCCGCTGCCGATAGGCGCCCCAGACCAGCCATGCATCGAGCACAACTACTCCGACAGCTCGTGCTCGACTCGCAATACGTGATCGACGAGCACCTAGTGGCGGCCGCGATTCTCGCGCGCGCGGCGACGCGACGCGCGCTCGCCGACGCGAGCTTCCGCAACGACATCCGCGCACCGCGCGCAGTGCGCTCGTTCAGGCCGAGCACGCAAGTCCGCTCGTTCCGGCCGTACGTGCTGCGCGCGTCGCTCGACCGCCGCCGCGCGCCCCGTCTCGCGGGCCCGGGGTAGGCACCGATGCTCGCCGTCTCCGTGCCGATCGCCCACGAGCTTCTCGCCCAATGTGTCAGGCAGGGTCAGGCGCTCGTGCAGCGAGCCAGCCTGGTCGGCGACTTCTCAGACTACGAGAGCTGGAAGGCGGCGCGCAACCAGTGGATCGAGCCGACCGCGCAGGCGCTCGCGCACATGTACGACGAGTCCTCCCAGGCAGGCGAGTTCACGCAGACCGTCAAGGCGTCGGGCGACGGACAGCGCTGGCAGCAGCAGTACGTCGCCGATCTGGACGCGGTCAAGGCGGCCGTCGGCCTGCTCACGACGCTGCAGGGCGAGCTGGCCTTCGCCGGCGACGACCTCGAGGCTTCCCCGGATCTGCTCGAGCTGACGCCCGAGACCGCTCCCGCCGAGCTGAC
>JAXDGQ010000154.1:0-3981 GCA_034664965.1 Solirubrobacteraceae bacterium
CCCGAGCGGTTGTGGCAAGACGACCCTGCTGGAGCTGATCTGCGCGCTGCAGGCTCCGCAGCAGGGGACGGTGCAGAGCGAACCCGCGGTGCTGATGCCCCAGCGCGACCTGCTGCTGCCGTGGCTGTGCGCGGTGGACAACGCGGCCCTGGCGCTGCGCATCGCCCACGTCCCCCGCGCGGCGGCACGCACCCGTGCCGCGGCGCTGTTCGCGCAGCTCGGGCTCGACGGCTTCGAGCACTCGCACCCGGCCGAGCTGTCGGGCGGGATGCGACAGCGCGTGGCGTTCGCGCGCACGCTGCTCTCGGGCAAGCCGGTGCTGTGCCTGGACGAGCCGTTCGGCGCGCTCGACGCGATCACGCGCGCGGAGATGCAGGAATGGCTCGCCGGCGCGCTCGCGCGCGAGCCGCGCACGACCGTGCTCGTCACGCACGATGTCGAGGAGGCGATCCTGCTCGCCGACCGCGTGCTCGTGCTCTCGCCGCGCCCGGGGCGCGTGATCGGCGAGCTGGTCGTGCAGGCCTCGCGCCCTCGCGTGCGAACCGACGGTGCGGTGCTCGCGCTGCGCGAGCGCGCGCTCGGCCTGCTCGCCCGGGGCGCGGGCCCGTGAGCCGGGCCGCGCGCTCGCTGCTGCCGCCGCTGGTGCTGCTCGTCTTGCTGCTCGGCGCGTGGGAGGCGTATGCCGACTCCGGCGCGGCGAGCTCGTTCGTGCTGCCCGCCCCGCACACCGTCGCAGCGTCGCTGTGGGACAACGCGGGCTTCATCGCCGGCAACCTCGGCCCGACCGCCGAGGAGGTCGTGCTGGGCATCGCGCTCGCGCTCGCCCTCGGCTTCGCTCTGGCGGTGCTGATCCACTTCTCCGGCCTGCTGCGCCGCGCGGTGTATCCGCTGGCGGTCGGCTCGCAGGCCGTGCCGATCGCCGTGGTCGCGCCGCTGCTGGTGTTCTGGTGGGGCTTCGGCGTGCTGCCGAAGCTCGCCGTCGTCGTGCTCATCTGCTTCTTTCCGGTGCTCGTCACGACCGTCGACGGACTCGCGCGCATCGAGCGCGATCAGCTGAAGCTGCTGCGAACGCTGGACGCCTCGCGCTGGCAGGCCTTCCGCTTCGCCGAGCTGCCGGCGGCGCTGCCGGCGGCGATCAGCGGCGCGCGCATCGCGCTGGCCGTCGGCGTGATCGGCGCCTACATCGCCGAGTCCCAAACGGTCACCAGCGGCGCCCACGCGGGTCTCGGCCACGAGATCAACGCCGACCTGACGGCGTTGCAGACGCCCCGCGCATACGCTGCGGCGCTCGTGTTGTTCGCCCTGGCGATCGCCTGCTTCTACGCACTCACGCTCGCCGAGCGCGCTCTCGCGCCATGGGCCGGCCGAACAGGAGGAGAAACGCCTTGACATTTCCCGAAGCCCCGCGCCGCGCCGGCCTGCGCCGCGCCGTCGCCGTCCTGCTCGCGCTCGCGTCGCCGATTGGCCTCGCCGCGTGCGGATCCAAGCAGGACACGATCTCCGCCGCGAGCGCCAAGCCGTTCACGGTCGTGCTCGACTTCTTCCCCAACGCCGATCACGCCGCGCTGTACTCGGCGATCTCGCACGGCGACTTCCGCGCAACCGGTCTCGACGTGCAGCCGCAGACGCCAGCGGATCCCTCCGCGCCGCTGAAGCTGCTGGCGGCCGGCAAGGCCGACATGGCGATCTCCTACGAGCCAGAGCTGCTGATCGCTCGCGACCAGGGTCTGAAGCTGGTGTCGATCGGGGCGCTCGTGCAGCGTCCCCTGACGTCGATCATCGCGCTCCCGGCGAGCCACGTCAAGAAGGTCGCCGACCTGGCCGGCAAGACCGTCGGCACGGCCGGGATCCCCTACCAGGCGGCCGAGCTGAAGACAGCCGTGCAGGCCGCCGGCGCGGACCCTGCGAGCGTGAAGGAAGTCAACGTCGGCTTCAACCTCGTGCCGGCGATGCTCTCCGGCAAGGTCGCCGCGACGCTCGGCGGCTTCTGGAACTACGAGGCGCTGCAGCTGCAACAGCTGCACAAGCGTCCGCTGACGATCCCCGTAGATCGCGCCGGAGTGCCGACCTACGACGAGCTGGTGCTCGTGGTGCGTGCGGACGAGGCGCACAAGCGCGGCCAGGACCTGCGCGCCTTCCTGCAGGCGCTGACGCGCGGTGAGCGCGAGGTGCGCGGCGATCCCGCCGCTGCCGCGGCGCTCGTGGTCAAGGCCAACCCCTCGCTGGAGGCGAAGCTGCAGCTCGCCTCGATCCAGCAGACCCTGCCGGCGGCGGTCCCGGCCGAAGCGGGCAGGCCGTTCGGCTGGCAGAGCCCGCAGGCCTGGGCGTCGTTCGGCAACTGGATGTTCTCCCACCACCTGCTCACGCACGACCCGAACGCGGAACTGGCGCCGTTCACCAACGAGTTCCTGCCCGGCCAAGGCATCTAAGCTCAACCGATGCGCGTCGGACTGCTCACCGGCGGGGGCGACTGCCCCGGCCTGAACGCCGTGATCCGCGCCGTCGTGCGCCGCGGGCTGGCCGAGCAGGGGCACAGCTTCGTCGGCTTCCGCCACGGCTGGGCCGGGGTGCTGGAGAACGAAGCGGTCGAGCTGACGCTCGCGAGCACGGCCGGCATCCTGCCGCGCGGCGGCACGATCCTCGGCACGTCGCGCACCAATCCCTACGCCGACGGGCGCGAGGGGACCGCGGCGATCCGCGAGACGCTTGGCGCGCACGCGATCGACGCGTTGATCCCGATCGGCGGCGAGGACACCCTCGGCGTGGCGCTGCGACTGCACGAGGAGGGCATCGCGGTGGTCGGCGTGCCGAAGACGATCGACAACGATCTCGGCGGCACCGACTTGACGTTCGGCTTCCAGACCGCCGTGCAGATCGTCACCGAGGCGATCGACCGGCTGCACACGACGGCCGAGTCGCACAACCGCGTGATGGTGCTCGAGGTGATGGGACGTCACTCGGGCTGGATCGCGGCGCACGCGGGGATCGCCGGAGGAGCCGACGCGATCCTCGTGCCCGAGCGTCCCTTCGACGTCGAGGAAGTGGCTGCGCATCTGCGCACGCGCCACGAGCGCGGTCCCAACTTCTCGATCGTCGTCGTCGCCGAGGGCGCGATACCGCGCGAGGGCACGCTGCACACGCGCGAGGGGACCGCCACCGACGCGTTCGGCCACGCCCGCCTCGGAGGGATCGGCGTGGCGCTCGAGGGGGAGCTGGAGCGCCTGACGGGATATGAGAGCCGCGTGACGATCCTCGGCCACGTGCAGCGCGGGGGCAGCCCGGTGGCCTTCGACCGCGTGCTCGCCACGCGCTTCGGGGTCGCCGCGATGGAGGCCGCCATCGGCGGGCGCTTCGGCACGATGGTCGGCCTGCGCGGCACGCAGATCTCAGAGACATCGCTCGCCGAGGCGCTGCGCGAGCCCAAGCTGCTGGATCCGCAGCTCTACCGGACCGCGGAGCTGTTCTTCGGCTGACCATGCGCACGATGATCTTCGAGGGAGTCGGGCGGCCGCTGCGCGAGGTAGAGCGCAAAGTCCCCTCGCCCGCTCGCGGGCAGCTGCTGTTGCGCGTGCAGGCGTGCGGCGTCTGCCGGACCGACCTGCACCTGCTCGACGGCGAGGTCGAGATCAAGTCCCCGCCGCGCGTGCTCGGCCATCAGATCATCGCCACCGTCGAGGCCGCCGGCGAGCCGGCCGAGGCGACCGAGGCCGACCGCCGGGCCGGGGCGGGCGGCGCGTTCGCGCGCGAGGGCGATCGCGTGGGCGTGCCGTGGCTCGGCTGGAGCTGCGGCGAATGTGAGTGGTGTCTGAGCGGTCGCGAGAACCTGTGCCCGCGGGCGCGCTTCACCGGTTGCGACATCGACGGCGGGATGGCCGAGTACGCGGTCGCCGACGCGCGCTTCTGCCTGGCGATCCCTCCCGGCTATCCCGACGAGCAGGCCGCGCCGCTGATGTGCGCGGGCTTGATCGGCTATCGCGCGCT
>JAXDGQ010000155.1:0-3912 GCA_034664965.1 Solirubrobacteraceae bacterium
CGGACCGATGATGGCGCCCGGGTTCACTGTCGCCAGGCGGCTCTCGGCGCCGCGTTCTCGGACGTGGTCCCAGGCGGCGCGCTCGGCGATCGTCTTGGAGCGAACGTACGGCGTGCGCCGCAGGTCCTCCGGGTCGGTCCAGTCCGACTCGTTGTAGGGCGCGTCGGCGGACGGCTCGCGCCCGTGGCGAACGGCGGCGACCGACGAGGTCATGACGACGCGCCGCACGCCGGCATCCAGGCTCGCGCGGAGAACACGCAGTGCCCCGTCGCGGGCTGGAACGATGAGCTCGTCCGGATCCTTCGGCTGTGCCGGCGGAAAAGGCGAGGCGACGTGGAGCACGTAGTCGCACCCCGCCACAGCGTCCTCCCAGCCGTCGTCCGCGCTGAGGTCGGCGGCCACGATCGACAACCCGTCGCCGGTCTCGACGCCGGCGGCCGCGAAGGAGGCTCGCACGTCATCCGCTCGCCGCAGGTCGCGGACGGTCGTTCGCACCGCGTACCCGCGACGCACGAGCTCGGCCCCGCACCATCCGCCGAGGAATCCCGTTCCTCCGGTGACCAGCACGGTTGCGCCCGGCTCAACCATGCGGGGAGTCTAGTCCGCACGGCTAGATGACCGCCTACGGTGGCTGCTGCTACCGTTGACGGCTCAAGTTGGGCGGCTCGCCCAACAACGCAGTGCCAGCGCTCGTAGCCTTTGCTCAGCAATCTTTGCGTTCGCAGCACTATCGACGCGGAGGAAACGCAATGCCAACTGGCACAGTGAAGTGGTTCAGCGACGACAAGGGCTTTGGCTTCATCACGCCTGACGATCAGTCCAAGGATCTGTTCGCCCATCACTCGGCGATCATCGGCGAGGGCTATCGCTCGCTCGCCGAGGGCGCGAAGGTCTCCTATGACGCCGAGGCAGGCGACAAGGGTCCGAAGGCCGTAAACATTCAGCCGGTCTAGTACCCGCCCATCGCCGTTGGTGACCACTCCACGACAAGGGACGGACAGACATGGCCTCAAGCGGCAAGAAGAAGACCACGATGGCGAAGCTCACACGCGAAAGCAAGCTGCGCGAGCGGCGGCTGGACAAGCAGGCGAAGAAGGATGCGCGCAAGCGGGGGCTGGTCCCTGCCCCGGACGGGCACGGCGACACGCTGGGCCCAGCAGGCGATCAATCAGCGGATGAGTCAGCCTCGCTAGACGCCGGGCAGCCTGCTCTGGAACCGGTCACGCAGGCGCACGCGGACGCCTAGGAGCTACGCGCGCACGGGCCGAGCGCGGCGGTACGATCCATACGACACCGTATGGATCGAGGATCGGCATGAGGCTTCCGAACGCTGCGCACGAATCTCGCCCCTGGCGCATTCGCGAAATCGCGCCGGACTTCAAGCTGGAGGATGTCTGGGCCCTTCCCGTGCACGGCGGCGCCGGGGACTTCCCGGCGCTGCTGCAGCTGATGGCCTCCGGCGATCCGGCCAGCACGCACTCGCTCCCAACTCGCGTCCTGTGGCGTATCCGCTGGCTCCTGGGCAGTTTGTTCGGCTGGGATGATGCGGGCAAGCTGCCGATCCCGGGCACGAACGAGAATTCGCTTGCAGATCGACTGCCGGCAGATCTGCGCGACACGACGGCGGATCTCGATTTCGACTCCCTCCCGTTCGAGCCCCTGTATCGCACGGACACAGAGTTCGCCGCGGAGCTGTCCAACCAGACGGTGCACGGCGTGATGCACCTCGCCTGGGTAGATCAGGGCCAAGGCCGCTACCAGGGACAGATGGCCGTCTACGTCAAGCCACGCGGTCCGCTCGGCAAGGGATACATGGCGCTCATCGCACCGTTCCGGCATTGGATCGTCTATCCAGCACTGATGCGGCAGATCGAACGAAGGTGGGACAGACGCGGTCCTCGGTAGGCCGCGGTGATCGGCGGCCTCGCCGCGTTCACCGGAAACCATCATTGCGTGGCGATTCGCTGGGGAGCCACCCCTTATCAGCCGGCCCTGGCCTCGGCGATCGCCCGTACCAGCGCCGCGCGGGCACCGCTGAGGACGGGCTCGCCGTGAGACACGAGCACGCGCTCGATCGGCAGGTCGACAAGCGGGCGAAGCAGCTCGGCGAGCCCCGGCCGGTTGACGTGCACCCCCTCCAGCCAGCTCTGCGGGGAAACCTGCAGGCCCCCGCCCTCCGCGCCGATGAGGCGGTCGCCCGCGACGAGCGCCGCGACCGCCGGCAGCCAGAACATCGTCTCCCCCGCTCCCCTCAGAGGCTGCGGCTCCACCCCGGGGGGAACCGCGTTCCACGCCCTCGACGTGGTCGACTTGTAGCGCTCGGCCAGCTCCTCGCGGTCGCGTCGGTGCCAACGGATCGTCGTGAGAATGCTGACCGGACGAGCCCCGATCCGCGTGTCGAGCCAGCGCAGGAACTCGGCGCGATCCTCAGATGGAAGCAGGGGATCGATCAGCGCGACGGCATCGGGCATCTCATAGAGCACCGAGCCCACCTCCTGGCCCCAATCGTCCGCGCTCCCGGGCGCCGCCTGCGGATTCCACTCGGGGTGCGGCGCGGTCCAGCGCACCAGGCCAGGGACGATCTCCACCGGGGGCACGGCCAGATCCTAGTGGCGACTGATCATCGCCGGGCGGCCGCAGCTCTCGGCCAACGCTGGCGGCCAGCGGCGCTCGTCACGGTGCCTCGTGCTCGGCTAGTCTCCGGCGCCGCGAGGTACCCCCAAGAGCCCGGCCAGGGCGCAGAGAGGCGGAGAGAGAATGTCCGAGCAAGTCGATCCCTCACACATCATGCAGGTCGGTATGGGGTTTTGGGCGTCGAAGACGCTCCTGTCCGCAGTCGAGCTCGAGCTGTTCACAAGGCTGGGCAGCGACACGATGACCGGCTCGCAGATCGCCGAGGCGCTCGAGCTCCATGAGCGCGCGGTCCCCGACTTCCCGGACGCACTCGTCGCCCTGCAGCTGCTCGACCGCGACGGCGACGGGAGCGATGCGCGCTACCGCAATACGCCTTCGACTTCGGTGTTTCTCGACAAGGCGAGCCCCGCCTACATCGGCGGGATCCTCGAGATGGGCAATGCGCGGCTGTATCGGTTCTGGGGCGATCTCACCGAGGCGCTGCAGACTGGAATGCCCCAGAACGAGATGAAGCACACCGGCAAGCCGATGTTCGCCGAGCTGTACAGCGACCCGGACAGGCTCGAGCAGTTCATGAACGCGATGGCAGGGATCTCCAAGGGCCCGTTCCAAGCGCTGGCGGAGCAGTTTGATTTCTCCAGTTACAAGACCCTCTGTGATGTGGGCGGTGCGACCGGGCAGCTTTCGATCGCGGTCGCCAACCGTCATCCGCACATGCGCTGCACGAGCTATGACCTCGACGTCGTCGAGCCGATCGCCAAGCGAACGATCGAAGGCGCCGGAGTGAGCGACCGCGTGACCGCGCAGGCGGGTGACTTCTTCGCCGAGCCGCTGCCCGAGGCGGACGTCATCACGATGGGGCTGATCCTGCACGACTGGAATCTCGAGCGCAAGATGCACCTGATCAAGGCCGCCTACGACGCGTTGCCCGAGGGCGGCGCGTTCATCATCGTCGAGAACCTCATAGACGACGCCCGGCGCGAGAACGCCTTTGGGCTGCTCATGTCGCTGAACATGCTGATCGAGTTCGGCGATGCCTTCGACTTCGCCGGGGCCGACTTTGCCGGGTGGTGCAAAGGGGTCGGCTTCAAGAAGATCGACGTCATGGCGCTGGCTGGTCCGACCAGCGCTGCCATCGCTTACAAGTAGCCGAGCTGGCATCGCGGCTCTCGGGAACTGCAGGACGTGAGCGCCTTGCCGAGCGCATCGTCCGGCTCTTCGGCGCACGGCGTGCGCGGTCGGGCAGGCGGGCCTCAGCTGGCCCCGCTCATCTCCAGT
>JAXDGQ010000156.1:0-8875 GCA_034664965.1 Solirubrobacteraceae bacterium
CGCCGAGCTCGTTGATCAGGATCGTGAAGCGCTGGCGCACGGGCAGGCGCGAGATGTCACCGAGCAGGTCGACATCGACCGGGCTGTGCGTGTTCGCCACCGGCAGCAGGTACTGCCCGGAGCCTTCGTGGCGCTTGCCGATCTTCTTCAGCGCCGGCGGCAGTGGCGTGCCCGCGACGCGCGGCTGGGTCGGCAGGCAGTCGACGAACTTCTCGCCGATCAGCGCCTGCGGGCGGACCGAGCAGCTGGCATCGGAGCGGAAGTCCTTAAAGCCCGGGTTGGAGATGTTCAGGACGACGGCGGCCTTGGCCTGGGGAGTCGCGGTCACCGCGCCGACCGTGCCGACCTTGACGCCACCGATCTTCACGTTCTCCCCCGGGATGATGTTCCCGGCGTTGTCGAAGATCGCGCGCACCGTGTAGCCGCCGGTGGACCCACCCGCGGAGGTGGACAGCAGCACAGCGGCCGCAATCGCGGCCACGGCGAGGAGGGCCGCGACCGCGGCCGCCCCGCTCCTCCACCCGACGGTCTGCCTCCTCAACCCTTTCCTTCCTTGATGTCTAACAACGAGCCGGGCGGCCCCATCATCTTCAATGGAGCCGCCCGTCTCAACTCGCTACCGGCGAGTCTACGCCCCGCGGAGCGCGACTCCGCCGCCATGTCGTGCTACTTGGGGGGACACGGAGCCTTGTAGGTCTGCGTGACCGTTTCGGCAGGAATCCCGAATTCACGTTCGCCGCCATAGGAGCCGCCGAAGATCAGTTCGGCCTTCACCGGGAAGCCGCCCGCCGGGCACTTCGGGGGAAGCGTCCCGTAGGAGATCAGCTTCTTGCCTTTTTTGATCGCGGCGCCGACCTTGATGTTGATGTTTTTGGTCGAGGCCAGCGCGGCACCGGGAACGGTCGCGATCGCCGGGACCGTCGTCTTCAGCTCGAGGCCGTACGGCGCCTGGCCGGAGTTGACGTACGTACCCGATGAGACGAATTCCAGCGATACCGGGCTGCTGCCCTGTACGTAGAACAGCAGGCCTTTGTTGGGGCCGAAGAAGGCCTGCAGCTTCGCTTCCTCAGGGACACGTTCTGAGCCGAACGTCACTTCCCCGAGCGCGTTGCCGATGGGGCTGGCGACGGCCTTCTTGCAGGCGGTCGGGCCGGTGTTCTTCAGCACCGATTCCGAGCACGTCGGGAAGCCGGCCGAGTTGATCTTCGCGCCGGCAGGCAGGAAGAAGTTGACGGCCGCCAGCGGCGGGATGCCTCCGGCCGGGTTCTGCGGCGTGGCGCCGTAGCCAGTGCCGGTGATCACGAAGTTGGCTTCGAGCGCCGCCCCGAGCCCGCCGTGCTTGGCGAGGATGTTGCCGGTGTGCGGGTAGGTTCCGCCGCCCGGCTTAGGGATCGGCACGGCCTTCGATTTGAAGGTGAACGTGGGCGCGGCGGAGGCCGCGGCCGGAATGCCAAGTACGGCAAGGGAGCCGAGCAAGGCCAGACAGGTGGATGCTCTGCGCATCAGGTTTCTCTCCTCTGTTGATGGACAGGTCCGCCTCGATCCGGGTAGCTCCGGAACCATTGCCGGTCCGGCGATATCGAGATCCTCGGCAACTCACCGGGGAACAGTGGCGACGTCTTCAGACAACATTATCCATCGCCGCAGGTCCCTGCAAGTGGCAATCGGCCCTTGGGCAAGGGTTGCAGGCGGTGTTGCACGTGTACTACCCGCATCCGGCGTCTCCTCACCCCACCAGCCGATCGCACGATTCCCACTCGTCGAACATTGAGGCTCCGCTTCAGGGTTATGGTCAGCCGGCGGACAGCTCGAGCTCGGCGTCCTCGAAGCGGACGCCTGCGGGCTCGATCACGACCTGTCGCGGCCCCTGCTCGACGCGCCCCGCGACGAGCGCCGTGAAGCCGAGCTCGGTCGCGAGTTCGACGATCGCCGCGCCCGTCCCGGCCGGGCTGTAGAGCGCGTAGCCCGAGCCCATGTTGAAGGTCGAGTAGGCCGCGTGGGCGTCCAGCCCGGCGCGTTCGGCGAGGAACGCGAGCACCTCCGGGACCTCGGGCAGGCGCTCGATGCGATAGCTCAGCGGCTTGGGCGGGCGCATCAGCTTGAGCAGGCCGTGACCGGTCACGTGGCTGATGTAGGTCAGCGGCAGATCGCGCTCGAGCGCCGCGGCTATGAGCGGCGCGTACATCACCGACGGCGCCAGCAGCGCCTCGCCTAGCGTCGCGCCGCTCGCCAGGGGCGTCGCGTACCCCTCCGGCAGGCGCGCGGCCACCAGCCGCGCGAGCGAGGCGCCGTTGGCGTGCAGTCCGCTGGAGGCGACGAGGACGATCTCGTCGCCCGGGCCGAGCTCGTCGCCGAGGATCGGCGAGCGCCCGCTCGGAACGACGCCGACGGCGGCGCCCGCCAGCTCGATGTCGCGCTCGTCGACCAACCCGGGCAGCGAGGGCGACTCCCCTCCTCCCCATGTGCAGCCGGCATCGGCGCAGGCCTCGCGCCAACCGTCCAGCAGAGCGCCGGCGCGATCGGCGTCGCGGTACCAGTCCGAGGCTCCCGTGGCGAAGTAGGCGTTGACGACGAGCGGCAGGGCGCCCACGCAGCAGAGGTCGTTGAGGATCGCCGCGACCGTGTCGTAGGCGACGGCCGCGAAGCGGTTGATGCCCTGCCGCTCGAGCACCTGGCGGGCGATGACCGACTTCGTCCCCAAGCCCTCTACGACGAACGCGAAGGCCCGGTCGTCGAGCTCGAACACGAACGCCGGCTCGCCTCGCGAGGCGTCCAACGCGCGCCCGCCGCGTGCGGCGAGCAGCCCGGAGGTCGACAGCGCCTTGGCGATCGCCAGTCGCTTGCCGGCATCGAGCGAGTCGTAGTCGACACCGGCGTCGCGGTAGCTCGCCGTGGCGCGATCGTCGCTCATACGCTCAGCCTATGACCTGCGCTGGCCCGGCGCCACGCGGGAGGCCCGCCCGCAGACGGGGTCGCGCCCGTTCACGTCGGCCCGTGCTGAGCGCGCCAGCAGGCGCGCGCCCCGTGGCAGCCCTCGATGCCCGCCAGCGTGCGGTGCAGCCTGAGCGCGTGTGCCCCGGACAGCCGCCCGGCCACGTTGTTCAGCTCGAAGGGGTCGCGCGGCAGGTCGTAGTACTCGCGTTCGCCGCCGGCGTACTCGACGTACAGGCTGTGCGGCGTCCTGATCGCCTCATAGCTGGGCGGGTTGCCCGAGCCGCGGGCCGGCAGATCCGGGTCGCCGCGATCGTAGACGCGCCCGTGGTGCTCGACGAGGATCTCCCTGCGCCAGTTGGGCGCGCGGCGACCGTGCATGAGGGCGACGAGGCTGCGGCCGTCGACGCTCGCGGGCACGCGCGCCCCCGCAAGCCGCTCAAAGCTTGGGCACAGGTCCACGTTCTCGGTCAGCTGCGCCACGGTTTCGCCTGCGGGCACGCCCGGCCCCGTGACGATCAGGGGCACTCGGATGTCCGTGTCGAAGGCCGTCAGCTTGCCAGGTTTCAGGCGGTGCTCTCCCATGTGCAGGCCGTTGTCGGAGCTGAACACGATGTAGGTGTCGCGCGCGACGCCGTCGGCGGCGAGTCGCGACTCGATTTGGGCGATCATCCGGTCGACCGCCTGGACGGCCTGGGCGCGCTTGCGGAACTTGGCATCGATCGTCGCAACCTGTCCGGCGCCGAGCGGCGCGAAGTGGCTCAGCCACGCCGGCTCGCTGCTGCCGATCGTGTTGAACGCCGGCGTGCGTGGTGCCTGCAGGCCGGGAAACGCAAGCGCGTCGTGTGGCGCCGGGGTGTAGGGGGCGTGCGGCGCGAAAGTCGCGAGCTCCAGCAGGAAGGGCTGTCGCCGGGCGGCCGAGCGATCGATGAAGGAGAGGCCCTTGCGGGCGAGCACGTCGGTCAGGTAGTCCCCCCGCTGGTACCCGTATGCGCGCACCTGGCCGTTGCTGTTCATCCGGTAGCCGTACTCGGGATAGCCGTTGCCGGCGACGTCCCACTCGCTCCAGCCGGGGGGCACGTATGGCCTGCCCCGACCGTCTTGCGCACCCGGCTTGTAGCCGTTGAGGTACTTGCCCATGAGCGCCGTGCGGTAGCCCGCGCGCTGCAACGCGACGGCGAACGTCTGCGCCTCCTCCCCCCGTTCGCGAAAGACCCTGTAGCCGCCTTCAGGCGGGCTGTTGTCGTACACGCGGGTGTCGTGCGGGAAGCCCCCCGTCAGGATCGAGGCGCGCGAAGGACAGCAGAGCGAGTCGGTGACGAAGTAGTTGCTGAATGTCGCTCCCCGGCGCTGCATCTGCACGACGTGGGGCATGTAGGGCACCAGGTTCCATGCGAGGTCGTCGGTCAGCACGAAGACGATGTTCGGCCGTGTCTTACGAGCGCTGGCGGCGGTCGTGGGCGCAGCCGCCGATCCGGCGGCGGACGACGAACCGCCCGTCCGGCCGCCGGCCGGCTGATGTGACGCGCCGGAGCCACCGCAGCCGACCAACACGACGAGCGAGGCGGCGAGCGCGATCGGCGTCAGGTATCGCCGAGCACAGGGCGACCGGCGCTCGCTGTGAGCAATGCTCTTCGCCATCGGCGAGCACACGGTAGCGGGCGGGACCCGCGCCGGCCACGCCGCTGAAGAGTCGATATACACCGTGTGTTCCGCCGGACCAAAGGAGAGACATGGACTTCCAGCCAAGCGAGCGCTGTTCCGAGTTCAAGGAGCGTCTGACGGCGTTCATGGACGAGCACATCTATCCGGCGGAGGAGATCTACGAGCGCCAGCTGCGCGACTCGGGCGACCCACACCACCAGCCGGCGATCATGGAGGAACTGAAGAAGCGCGCTCGCGACGCCGGCCTGTGGAACATGTTCCTCCCCGACGAGCAGCACGGCGCGGGGCTGTCCAACGCCGACTACGCGCCGCTCGCGGAGATCCTGGGGCACTCGCCCATCGCCTCGGAGGCGTGCAACTGCTCGGCGCCGGACACCGGCAACATGGAGGTGCTGCACCAGTTCGGCACGCCCGAGCAGAAAGAGCGCTGGCTGGCGCCGCTGCTCGACGGCGAGATCCGCTCGGCCTTTGCCATGACCGAGCCCGACGTGGCCAGCTCGGACGCCACGAACGTCCAGCTGGGGATCGAGCGCGACGGCGATGAGTATGTGCTCAACGGGCGCAAGTGGTGGACCTCCAACGCCCTGCACCCGCACTGCCGGATCATGATCGTGATGGGCAAGACCCAGCCCGATGCGCCCACGTACAAACAGCAGAGTCAGATCCTCGTGCCGATCGAGACCCCGGGCGTGACGATCGTGCGCGGCCTACCCGTGTTCGGCTACCAGGACCAGGAGGGACATGCCGAAGTCGACTTCTCCGATGTGCGCGTGCCGGCCTCCAATCTGATCGCCGAGGAGGGTGACGGCTTCATGATCGCCCAGGCGCGTCTTGGGCCGGGACGCATCCACCACTGCATGCGCGCGATCGGCGCCGCCGAGCGGGCGTTGGCGGCGATGTGCCGCCGCGCCGTCTCGCGCGTCACCTTCGGCCAGCCGCTGGCGATGCGCGGAAACGTCCAGGACTGGATCGCCGAGTCGCGCATCGAAATCGAGATGGCGCGACTGCTTACGCTGAAGGCCGCCTGGCTGATGGACACCGTCGGCAACCGTCACGCCCGCACCGAGATCTCGGCGATCAAGGTCGCCGCGCCGAACGTCGCGCTGAAGGTGCTTGACCGGGCGATCCAGCTGCACGGCGGCGGCGGCGTGTCCGACGACTTCGGACTGGCCAGCGCCTACGCTCACCTGCGCACGCTCCGCTTGGCCGACGGCCCCGACGAGGTGCACAAGCTGTCGATCGCCCGGCGCGAGCTGGCGCCCTACGCCCCGCGCGAGCAGTAGCTTCGGACCCCGAACATCCGGCCACCGACGCCGATCCGCTGAGTAGAGCCGGGTAAAGAGGGTATCTGCTGTGTATCGCCGGTATGCCCCGTTCGGCTGGGCGCCGAAGTCCATCCGTGGGCCTGGTCCTACAGGGAGGTAGAGCAGATGAGGTCCACATCGCTATGAGGCTGCACGTCCGCCCCGCCCTTGCAGCGCTGCTCACGTTCGCATCGCTCGCAGTCGTCGCGCCGGCCGCGCAGGCGGCCGGGCTCGGAGTCGAAAAATTCGAAGCGGGAACGTGTCTGATAACGGGCTGTGAATACACCAACCCCCCGACCGTCTTCTACACGCAGGCTGCCGGCCATCCCCCTTGGGGCATAACGAAGTTCGAACTCAACCACAGCGGCACGAACGTCGAAGGCGCGGCGCTCAAGCGCATACGCGTCGACGTTCCGCCCGGGCTGGCCGCGAACCCCGAGGCGCTGACGAAGTGCTCGCAAGCGCAATTCAAAGCCAACACCTGCCCGCCGACCAGTGAAGTCGGCACGACCGAACTGGACGCCGTCGCCGCCGAAACGCTCCTGTTGAAAGGGCTTAAAGGCAAGGTCTTCAACCTCGAACCGCCGGCCGGCCTGCCGCTCGACTTCGGCATCAACGTCGAACCCGCCGGAGCGCTCACCGCGCCCGTCCAACTCTTCCTGGAAGGCCATGTCGACTGGAGCGGCGACTACCACGAGTACTTCGAAATCAACAATGTGCCCGAAGAAGCCACCGTCGAACTGGTCCCCGGGCTCCCCGTGAAAGCCAAACTGAAGACGTTGATGTCCAAACTCAACTTCAACGGCCGCGCGGGCAAAGGCAATTTCCTGACGCTGCCCAGCGCTTGCTCGAGCAGCACGACATCGCGTCTGGAAGTCGAATCGTATTCCAAAGAAATCGCGGTGGCCCCCACCAATACGCCGGTGGGCGTCGAAGGCTGCGACAAAGTTCCCTTCGCGCCCTCGACGACCGTCGTGCCGGCAAACTCGCAATCGGACGCGGGCGACGGCGCGACGACGGTCGTGCAGGTTCCCCAGGGGGTCGGGGCGGGCGAAATCAACACCTCCGACATCAAAGACGCGCGCGTGACGCTGCCGGAAGGGCTAACGCTGAACCCGTCTGCAGCGCACGGGCTGGAAGCCTGCTCGGCCGCGCAGATCGGAATCGGCACCCGCAACGCAGTCTCCTGTCCGGCGGGATCGAAAGTCGGCACGGTCGCGATCGAAACCGACCTGCCGCCCCACTCGCTGGTCGGCTCGGTCTTCCTCGGCAGCCCCTCGGGCGGAACGATCACCGACCCGCCGTACACGATCTACCTGGACGCGGAGGCGCCGTCCCTCGACGTCTCGGTGCGCCTGCAGGGCTCGGTCACCCCCAACCCGGGCACGGGCCGCCTGGAAGTCACCTTCCTGAACAATCCGCAGCTGCCGTTCAGCTTGCTGACGCTCACTCTCAACGGCGGCGACCATGCGCCGCTGGCCAACCCGCTGGCGTGCGGAGACGCGAACACCGACTACGCGTTCACGCCCTTCACCGGTGGCGCCGCCGCGACCGGCTCCTCGCCGTTCGCCACCACCGGCTGTTCGTCGCCGCTGCCGTTCTCGATCGCCCAGAGCACCGGGGACAGCTCGCCCAAAGGCGGCGCGTACACCAGCTACACGTTCAACCTGGCGCGCGCTGAGGGTCACCAATACCTGTCGAACCTGACGACGACGCTGCCCGCCGGGCTGGTCGGCGAGATACCGTCGGTGGCGCTCTGCGGCGAACCGCAGGCACAGCAGGGGGCCTGCGCGAGCGCGAGCCAGATCGGCACCGCGACGGTTACCGCCGGCTCGGGCGATCCGTACCCGTTCAGCGGCCCGGTCTTCCTCACCGGGCCTTACAACGGCGCGCCGTACGGGCTGTCGATTCCGGTGGAGGCGGCGGCCGGACCGTTCGACCTGGGCCGGCTGGTCACGCGCGTGGCGATCGGCGTCGACCCGCACAGCGCGCGCGTGATCGCCACCAGCACACTGCCGAGGATCTTCAAGGGCGTGCCGCTGCGCCTGCGCAACATCAGCGTGCTCGTCAATCGCTCCAAATTCCTGCTGAACCCGACCAACTGCGGGCGGCTGTCGACCGACAGCCTGCTCACCTCGACGCTGGGCGCCGGACAGAACCTGTCAAGCCCGTTCTCCGTCAGCGGCTGCAGCGCCCTGCCGTTCAAACCAGCGTTCACAGCCGCGACGAGCGCCTCGACGAACGCCACCACCCTCAAAGCGAATGGCGCAAGCCTGCGCGTGAACCTGCTGCAGGGCGCGCACGAGGCGAACATCCAGTCGGTCGTCGCGTCGCTGCCCAAGCAGCTGCCCTCGCGCCTGACCACGCTGCAAAAAGCGTGCCCGGAAGCCACCTACGCGGCGAACCCGTTCTCCTGCCCGGCGGGCTCGAAGGTCGGCACGGCGACGGTCACCACGCCGGTCCTCCCCGGTCACCTCAGCGGGCCCGCCTACCTCGTGTCACACGGCGGTGCGGCCTTCCCCGACCTCGACCTGCTGCTGGAAGGCAACGGCGTGCGCGTGATCCTCAACGGCACCACGCAGATCAAGAACGGCGTCACGACGTCGACGTTCGGCTCGATCCCCGACGTCCCGGTGACGAGCTTCGTGCTCGACCTGCCGCAAGGGCCCAACTCGGCGCTGGCCGTGAACGGAGGCGCCTTCTGCGCGCAGACGCTGACGATGCCGACGACGATCACCGCGCAGAGCGGCGCCGTGATCAAACAGAACACGAACGTCGCGGTTGCCGGCTGCACGGGCGGCAAGGGGAAGGCGAGGATCAAGATCCTCAGCAAGAAGATCGTGCACAACAAGCTCGTGCTGCGTGTGCAGACGTTCGCGCCGGGCCGTGTGAGTCTCAAAGCCCGCGGCTTCCTGCGCACGACCTTCAAGCGCTTAGCCAAGGCCGGCCAGTTCACGATCAAGGCGCCGCTGTCG
>JAXDGQ010000157.1:0-4373 GCA_034664965.1 Solirubrobacteraceae bacterium
GATCGCGAAAGCCGAATTCCCGGCCAACGTGAAATACGCGAACCCGTTCCCGACGTTCAACCCGCAGCCGGAACAGGGTCCGAAAGAGAAAGCAAAAATCGCCAAACTCACTGAAGAGTGCAACCCGCTCGTTCAGAAATTCATCAACGGCAACGACCCCGGATGCGAAGGCGACATCCACCCGACGGTCGCCGGTGCCAAAGTGCTCGGCAAACTGGTGTTCGAAGCCCTCTAGGCTGAGAACCCAGTAGTAGAAGCGCCATTCGGGGCGCCTGGCCTAACCGGCCAGGCGCCCCGTTTGCTTGAGCTGGTCGGCCGCGCGGCCGAGCACGGCGAGCATCGCCGGCGCCGCCGGCACCAGGCGCGCACCCTCGGGGGTCGCGGCGATCACCTGGCGTACGGGCGGGTTGGGGGAGAGCGCACGGATGACGACATCCTCGCGCACGACCGACAGCGCCAGCTGGGGGATCAGCGCGACCCCGACGCCGGCCGCGACCAGCCCCTGAACGGTCTGGTAGTCGTCGCTCTCGAAGGACACGCTCGGCTCAAAGCCGGCGGCGTGGCAGCAGCGCACGACGTGGCGCGCGCAGGGGCTCGAGCTCGACGTCTGCACCCACGCCTCGCCCTGCAGCTCCGAGAGGCGCAGCTTGGCCTTGTTCGCGAGTCGATGCTCGCGCGGCAACGCCAGGTACATCGGGTCCTCCAGCAGCGGCGCGCGTGTCATGCCCGCAAGCAGGGGCGAGTCTTCGTCGAACTGAAACAGCAGCGCGAGATCGAGCTCGCCGGCGCGCAGGCGCGGGACGATCTCCTCGGGCTCGCCCTCGGCGAGCGTCAGCTCGACGCCGGGGTGCGCGGCGCGGAAGTTGGCGATCGCCAAGGGCATCAGCGTCGAGCCGGCGGTCGGGAAGGACGCCATGCGCAGCCGGCCGCCGCGCAGCCCCGCGATCGCCGCCAGCGCAGCCTCGGCGGTGTCCAGCCGGGCCAGAATGCCCTCAGCGTGGCCGACGAGCGTCTGGCCGGCGGCCGTCAGGCTGACGCCGCGGGGATGGCGCTCGAGCAGGGTCATCCCCGCTTCGGCCTCCAGCGCGGCGATCTGCTGGGAGATCGCCGACTGGGTGTAGGACAGCGCCTCGGCTGCGCTGGACAGCGAACCGCGGTAGGCGACCTCCTTGAGGACCTTCAGACGGGCGACATTGAGCATAAGTACATCTTATAGTAGAAATAAAAAAGATCACTGGAACTGATGGCAGGAGCGTGCCACTATGACCTAGAAGCAGAGACCAACCAAACTTCGCTCGGCCACCGAAGGCCGAGTCCCACGAAGGAGAGCATCATGCCCACCAAGATCATCGTTTCCTACGACGGCACTGCCAACGAGGACGACGCGATCGCTCTCGGCCGCGTGTTCGCCGGTGTGGGCGCCGAGGTGGCGCTCGCCTACGTCCGCCACACCCAGGAGCCAGACCTCGACCGCGAGAAGCTCGCGCAGCACGAGGCCGAGGAGCTGCTGGCGCGCGGTGCCGCGCTGTTCGGCGCCGCGGACGTCGCGCGCCACGTCGTCACCGACCGCTCGACCCCCCGGGGCCTGAGCTCGCTCGCCGAGAGCGAGGGCGCGAGCGTCGTCGTGTTCTGCTCGGACTCGCACACCGCGCGCGGGCACATCTCGATCGGCAACTCCGCGCAGCAGCTGCTCGAAGGCGGCCCGGTCGCCGTCGCGATCGCGCCCGTCGGGCTGGCCGACAACCCCGAGACCTCCGTGCACTCGATCGTCGCGATCGGCGACGCCGACGGTGGCGCGCGCGCCACGGCGGACGCCCTCGCGGGCGCCCTCGGCGCGACGGTTGCGCCGGTGGCCAACGACGACGCTGACCTGCTCGTGATCGACTCGCGTCCGGAGGCCGAGCCGGGCCGCGTGTCGCTCAGCGCCTCGGCCGCGCACCTCGTCGAGATCGCGACCTGCTCGGTGCTCGTGCTCCCGCGCGGCGTCGTCGTGGCGTTCGGGCAGAGGACGGCCATCAGCGCCTAGCGCGCCACCCCCTCCGCAGCTCCCACGGCGGGTGGGCGACGCCTCAGCGCTAGCGCTGGACGCCGTCCGCCCGCCGTTTGCGTCGGTAGGTCACGAACGCCTGCAGCAGATCGAGCGCGCCGCCGGCGAAGTGCCCGACCGGGCCGGTCCACAGCCACGTCTCCAGATGCCTATGGGGGGCAACGCCGCGGCGGGGCTTCACGAGGCGGCACGGTATCGTGGCATCGGTGACCGATGCGCTGCAGACGACCGTCGCGGAGCTGTCCGACTCGCGCGTGCGCGTGCAGGTCCAGGTGCCTCCCGCGGAGGTCAAGCGCCGCCTGGAGCGCAAGGCCCAGCAGCTCGGGCGCGAGCTGAAGCTCCCCGGATTTCGCCGCGGCAAGGTGCCGCCTGAGCTGGTGATCCAGCGAGTTGGGCGCGAGGCGGTGCTCGACCAGGCCGTGCGCGACTCGCTCGCCGGCTGGTACGCGCAGGCGATCCAGGCCTCCGGCATCGTGCCCGTCGGCGACCCGCAGCTGGACCTCGCCGACCTCCCGCCGGACGGAGGCGAGCTGGAGTTCTCGATCGAGATCGGCGTGCTGCCCAAGGCGCAGCTCGGCGACTACGACGGCCTGGAGGTGCCACGCCGCGAGCCGGCGATCGAGGAGGAGCAGATCGAGCGCGAGATCGACGGCGTGCGCGAGCGCCTGGCCAAGCTCGAGACCGCCGAGCGAGCGGCGGCCGAGGGCGATTTCGCGGTGATCGACTACGTCGGCTCGCTGCCGGCCGCCGATAACGGCGACGAGCCCGAGCAGGAGCCTCTCCTGGTGCCCTTCGCCGGCGGCGAGGGGCGCGATCAGCTGATCGAGCTCGGCGGCGGCAACCTGATCCCCGGCTTCGAGGAGGCGCTCGTCGGGGCGAGCGCCGGCGATGAGAAGGAAGTGAAGCTGACCTTCCCCGAGGAGTACCCCAACGAGGAGCTCGCCGGCAGGCACGCGACCTTCGCCGTGACCGTCAAGGAGGTCAAGCTCAAGCAGCTGCCGGACGTCGACGAGGATCTCGCGATCGATGTCGGATTCGACAGCGTCGACGAGCTGCGCGAGGACATCCGAACGCGCCTGCTCGAGGCCGACCAGGAGCGCATCGACGCCGAGTACCGCGAGGCCGCCCTCGACGCGGCCGTCGCGCAGGCGACGGTGCCCGTCACGCCGGACCTCGTCAAGGCGCGGGCACGCGAGATGTGGGAGCGGATGCTGCATTCCCTTTCCCATCGCGGGATCACGCGCGAGGCATACCTGCAGATCACCGGGCGCGAGGAGTCCGAGGTGCTCGCCGAGATGGACGCCGACGCCGAGCAGGCGCTGCGCCGCGAGGCGGTGCTCACGGCGATCGTCGCCGCCGAGCAGATCACGCCGTCCGAGCAGCAGCTGCTCGAGGCTCTGCAGCCGACGGCAGAGCGCGAGGGAGTCGAGCCGGCCAAGCTGCTGGAGGACCTGCGGGCCAACGGCCGTCTGGAGGAGCTGCGCGAGGACCTGGCGGCGCGTATGGCCGTAGAGCTGGTGGCCGAGCGCGCCAAGCCGATCTCCATCGCGCAAGCCCAGGCGCGCGAGCAGCTGTGGACCCCCGGCCAGGACGCCGAGCGCACGCAGGCGGGGGAGGGCGCGCCAGGGGCGGGCGCCGGAAAGCTATGGACACCGACCGAAGAAAGATCGGCCAGCTAGCCTCTAGAGGAATCTGGGCGGGGAAGCGAAACCAAAGCGAGGACTATGAGCCCACTTGTTCCAATGGTCGTCGAGCAGACCTCGCGAGGTGAGCGAGCGTTCGACATCTACAGCAGGCTGCTCAACGAGCGGATCATCTTCCTCGGCACGCCCGTGGACGACCAGATCGCCAACCTGATCGTCGCGCAGCTGCTGCACCTCGAGTCCGAGGACCCCGAGAAGGACATCTCCATCTACATCAACTCGCCCGGCGGGTCGGTGTACGCGGGGCTGGCCATCTACGACACGATGCAGTTCGTCAAGCCCGACGTGCAGACGATCTGCGTCGGCATCGCGATGTCGATGGGCGCGCTGCTGCTCGCCGGCGGCGCCGAGGGCAAGCGCATGGCGCTGCCCAACGCGAAGATCCTGATCCACCAGGTCTCCTCGAGCTTCGAAGGCCAGGCCACGGACATCGAGATCCACGCCAAAGAGATCATCGACGTGCGCAAACGCCTCGACGAGATCATCGCCAAGCACACGCACAAGGAGCTCGAGGCCGTCAGCAAGGACACCGAGCGCGACTACTTCATGTCCTCCGAGGAGGCGAAGGCGTACGGCATCATCGACAGGGTCATCTCCGAGCACTAGGACGATCTAGCTATGGC
>JAXDGQ010000158.1:0-14399 GCA_034664965.1 Solirubrobacteraceae bacterium
TCCTCGACCCAGCGCGTAAAGCCCGAGTTCCCGCGATATTGACCCGCATCCAGGATGACGTGGTCATGGACCTCGAGCTCCTCGTCCATCTACTCCCAAATTATCTCCCCGGATACAAAGCTCTACAACGCCTGTCGAACGATCTCCACGTTCTCCTGCGACATCGGCGCCCTATCTGGCCGGCGTGCGGTCGTCCTGCGGAGCATCTGGAAGACGCTCGCCTCGACGGACGGGTGGCATCTTGCGCCACGTTCGCCTCTTCTCTGAGCGCCATGCGTTCGAGGATGCGTCAGCGGCACCTCGCCCGACCGGCACGATGCGAAGCTCGCTGCCGTGGACCGCGCAAAGCTCTCGCCCATGCAGGAGCAGTCGCAGTCCGGTCGTGTCGAAGTAGGTGAGGTCATCGAGACGGAGCACGATCTCGCATGTGCCGTCCGCGCACAGTCCCACGATCATCTCTTCGAGCGTTGGCGCAGACGCAAGGTCTAGCTGCCCAGCCAAGATCAGCGTGCAACGACGGTCCTCCTTGACTCGCTGGATCGTGAACTCTTCGGGGACCATCAGCGAGATCGCGTCGGCGGCCGCGCCGCGCCGCTGCTCTGCGACGGAACCACCAGCAGCTTCGTCGTGAACCCTTCGCTTTGCAGGCGACGTTCGCGCCGTTGCACCCTGGCGCGGAGCCGACTCTGAACAGTTCTGTCGGGACAGTACCCGGCACCTACGTAGACGCGCAGCACGTAACGAGTGCTGCGCAGTCTTAGGATGCTGCCGATTCGAGCGTGGGCGAGTCCCCGATAGAGAGTGTTGACTCGTGCGCTCGTCAGCACGGCTGCATCGTCTCAGGCCAGCCAGTCGTCGGAACTAGACGTTCGTCTGGACTGACCTAAACGTTGGGCCTGCCCGCGTGGTACTCAGCAGGCTGTGGGCCGTGTGGGCGTTCGGGGCTCTGGATCGGGATCGCCCCCCGCGAGGGCGTGAGCGGCAACCCCGATGCCCCACCCGAGGAAGGGCCACATGGGCCAGAAGTAGCCGGCACCGGTAAGTACCCAGATCGCGACCAACAGCGCGTTGACCAAGAGGAACGTCCGCACGTGACGGGGAAGCGCCCCCATCGCTGCCTGCGGCGGCTTGGCTGGGAGGTCCCCGAGCAGGGCATCGAGTTCCGCCCGGGTGCGCGCGGCGAAGGCGATGCCCACCCGGTCAGCGAGCTCGTCGAGGCTCAAGCGCCCACGCTGGCAGTGCTCGCGGAGCAGAGCCACGGTCTGCTCGCGCTCGTCGTCAGATGCGCGGAGCATCATCTATCCTCCTTCGTTGGTTCATTTGTAACCGTGCTTCTTTTACCATACTATAGGCACCATTGCAAGACATCAAGCTCACACACATCTCCTTCATCGTGCTCGGCCTGCTTTCTTTGGCCAAGCGCGCGACCCCTTACGACCTCAAGCAGATGGCCGCCTCGCTCACCGATCTGTGGTCGGTCCAGCACACTCAGCTCTACAGCGAGCCAGCGCGATTGGCGAAGGCGGGCTACGTCAGCGAGGAGCAAGAGACGACCGGCCGACGCCGCAAGACCTACGAGCTCACGGAGAAGGGACGCCGCGCGTTCGAGCAATGGAGAAACGCTCCCACAGACACCTTCACGGAGCTGCGGGACCCGGGCCTGCTCAAGCTCTATTTCGGCGCCGACCCCAGCGCCGTGGCCGCCGATCAGCTCACGCTGCACCGCCGCCGACTCGCCGAGTACGAGGCCCTCGCTGCCCAGGCGCCCGAGGACGCTCCGCTCGGGCCGGTGCTCGCGCTGCAGGCTGGCCTTGGACACGAGCGTGAGTGGGTGCGCTTCTGGGAAAGGGCAAGCAAGCCTCCCGAAGGCGTGCGCTGAGGATTCCTGTCAAGCACCAAGCGCGGCACGTGCGCTGAGGATTCCCGTACCACTTTTAGAAAAACCCTCTGCCATGCCGGGCAGCCACCGCCTGGCACGGAGACCGCTGACTGCTGCGAGCTTTGCCGATTCTCCGCGTCAGCCGCGCCCGCCGCGATCACGTCCCATCCACACGACAGCTCCAATCGCGAGGTAGATCAGCAAGCCGGCGACCAACCCGATGATCGCGCCAACGACACCGTGTTTGTAGCCGAGTGCGAGTGCACCGATGATTGCCAGTACGAGCGGTGGTCCCATGGCTGAAGGGTACGCCCGCCGGGACCGATTAGAAGCCCTGAGCGCGCTTGACCACCTCCGCGTTCGCCTGCGACGTCGCTACTCCGCCAGCCCCACGGCTTCGACGGCCTCGCGCTCGGAGCCGAAGATCTGGATGCGGACAATCCTGCCTCGGCTCAGGGTGCAAACGAATGTTGAGTCGTGCTCCATCGGGACGCCGCTGATCTTTCCCCGCCCGGACTCCCGAGTGCCGACGAACACGAAGTCCTCGGCATCCCACACACGCGCGGTCTCGAAGGTCTGCTCGTCCCATGCCTCGAGCCATTCCGCCGACGCTCGCAACATGCCGTCGTAGCCGCGGTGCTCGTGTACGTCCGGCTGGTCAGGCCTCATAGAGACGACGACGTCCGGCGCGAAAAGCTCGCGGACCGTTGCCTCGTCGTTGCCCATGTACGCCGCAATCGCCCGGTGCACGATCTCCATGTTCTCCTGCGACATCGCCTACCCCCTCTCCTCGGCAACGCGTTCATGGCCGGGCGCGTCCAAGCTGTGCCCGTCGGGACAAGCCTCGAACATCTCGCCTCCGCCGGTGCGCTGACCCATGACGAGAAGGGTATGGCTCAGGTCGCGGCGTAGGAGCGCTGAGCGCAACTGGCGGTCGCGTCCGTCTGATGAGGCCGTCGCGCGTGCCGGGCCCGCTCCCGACGCGAGCCTGGACGAATAGGCAGGCCGCTCGCGTCGGGGTTTCGCTGCGTGAGGGGCGGGTAGATCGAAGACATGCCGCTGGGAACATCCATTTTCCTGATCGCCGTGGGCGCGATCCTGCGCTACGCGGTCACCGCCACGGTCTCGGGCATCTCGATCACCACGATCGGCCTGATCCTGATGATCGTCGGGGCGATCGGCCTGGTTCTATCGCTGCTGTACATGATCACGGCGAGGCCGCGCGGTGCGCGCGTAGTGCGCGAGCGGGTCGTCGAGCGCGATCCGTACTAGCGCGCGGCGAGGCGTCGCGCAAGCCGACGACGTGTTCAATGCCGTCGGCCTACAGTTGGGGGCTGGGCCGCGGCGCACGCCGCGGCGGCGCGGGAAGCCCCAGCGCCCAACGCCGTCATCAGCCCTACGATCAGAGCGGCATGGAGAGCATGGGCCCGGAGCAGGACAAGAGAGTGGATCGGCGCACGTTCGTCAAGCGCGGCCTCGCCGCGGGCGGGCTGCTCGCCGGCGCAGGCCTGGGAATCGCGCGGCTGGCGGACGCGACCGAAGACGCCGGTCAGAGCGCCGCGGTTGCGCGCGCCCGCCCTGCGCCGCTGTCAGTGGATCCCCGCCACCCGAACATCCTCGTCATCCTCGTCGACCAGATGCGCTTCCCGGCGTGGTTCTCGCCGACCGGTGACGGGTCGGGGCTGCCGCCGAACCTCGCCGGGCTGCGCCAGGGAGCGGTCTCGTTCGCCGGGCACTACACGGCCGCCAACGACTGCACGCCCGCGCGCAGCACGCTGCTGACCGGGCTGTACACCCACCAGACGGGCTGCATGATCACGGGCGGCAGCACTCTGGATCCCGGCTTTCCAACGTGGGGCACGATGCTGCGCGAGCACGGCTATCGCACGCGCTGGTACGGCAAGTGGCACCTCAGCCATCACGACGGCAAGTGGGGGCGCCGGCGCGGCGAGCGCGCGATGCAGCGCTACGGCTTCCACGGAGGCACGTTTCCCTCCCCCAACGGCGCGCCCGGACAGGGTTGGCGCTTGGACGGGCACATCGCGCGCCAGTTCGACAGGTGGTTCCAGCAGGAGGGCGCCGCCGGTCCGTGGTGCACGACCGTGTCGTTCGTCAACCCCCACGACATCGCCTGGTGGTATCAGTGGAGCAATCGCGTGCGGGCGGAGACGAGCGCCCTCCCCGTGGCGCAATCGCTGCCGGGCAACTTCGAGACGCCGGAGTTGCTGATCGCGCGCAACAAGCCCGTGCTGCAGCGCTCGCTGCAGGACACCGCGGCCGCCTCCTTCGGGCCGGTGCCCTACGAAGGCCCGGAAGCGGCGCAGCTGTGGATGCAGTTCTTGAACCTCTACGGCAAGCTGCAGCGCGAAGTGGACGCGCACATCGGCCAGGTCCTGGCGACGCTCAACAGCAGGCCGCAGGTCGCGGCGAACACGGTGATCGTGTTCACCTCCGACCACGGCGAGTACGGCGGGTCGCACGGGCTGCGAGGCAAGGGCGCGGCAGCTTACGAGGAGGCGATCCGCGTGCCGCTGCTCGTCCGGGACAACCGGGGCGAGCTCACGCAGGCCCCCGAGGTGAGCCGCAGCCAGCTCACCTCGAGCGTCGACATTGCACCGCTGCTGCTGACGATCGCCACCGGGTCGAACGACTGGCGCGGCGAAGCGCGTTACGAGCACATCGCCGCACGCGCGGACCTCGCGGCGATGCTCGCCGAGCCCAACGCGCCGGGAAGGCCGTACGTGCTGCATGCCACCGACGAGACCGTGACCGAGTACGCCGTCGAGTCCTACGCCGTCGGCGCACCATTGCACGTGGTCGCCGTGCGTACGCCGCAGGCGAAGTACGCGTCCTACTCGAGCTGGCAGCCGGGCGGGATCGAACCGCTGACCGGCGGCGACGAACGCGAGCTCTACGACTACGCAAGCGACGGCGGCCGCCTGGAGCTGCACAACAGCGCCGGCGTCAGCAAGCTGGAGGACGGGCTGCGCGCGACGCTCACGCAGGGCTTTCAGCAGGAGCTGCGCGCCCCGCTGCCGCGACGCCTGAACGCCGCCCAGGCGCGCGGCTTCGTCGACTACTTCGGCGTCGCCAAGACGTCTGCCAACAACGCCGCCGCCGCGCGCGAACGCCGCGCGGAACGGTACTTCGAAGGCCTGCAGGAACAGGGCGGCGTCTCGGCCGGCGAAAGCCGCGTCAAGCGGCTCAGATCCGCTTCACGGGCGAAACCCCGATGACCGCGCCCGAGGCGTCGAGCGCCTGCACCTGCGCGTAGCTGCCGGCGCCGGCGCCGGGCAGCGACACGGAGGTCTCAAAGCCGCCTTTGGGTGCCTGCCCGGCCGGCCTGAGCGTGCTCGGCGACGCACCTTGCAGCACGCGCCAGGAGGCGACCCGCGTCGCGCCGTTCCAGCTCGCGTACACCACGGCGCCGTGCCCGGCGGATGAGCGCACGGCGGCGATTGCCGGCGGTTGCGACGGTTCGCCGCTCCACGCCAGACGGTACGCGCGGTAGGACTCATAGGCGGCGGGCAGGTGCGCGTCGAACAGCAGCTGCCCGCCGGCGCTGAATTCCGAAACATAGGGAACCTCTCCCCAGCCGACCATCCATGCGCCGCCCGCCAGCGCCTGCGTGTTGCCCTGGCTTCCGGCGACGAGCGCCTTGCCGGGATGGTGGGCCTCGCGCACGAGCGTCGCCGTCCTGCGCAGCGGATCGAGCCTCACCTGGATCGCGCGCGACTGCGCGTGCACAGCCGGCGTGGCGCCGTTGTCGAACAGCGTGATCGTCCCGTCCGGCTGCTCGCGGGCATCGTGCTGCCAGGCGGTGCCCGTGCCCGGGGCCATCGTGAAGCTGCTGCCCCTGCCGCCGAGCTGCCAGCGCACGCGCCCGCCGGCGCGCTCGACGTCGTATGCCGCCCACGTGTTGCGCGCGTCGACGAGCAGGTCGCCGTCGCTGCGCACATCGATCGAGTTGATGTGGAAGTAGTCGAACGGCGTCGTGCGGCTGGCATGCCTGGCCGAGGCGTAGGAGCTCGACATCGCCACGTGGTCCAGGCTGTGCCACTCGTACATCACCAGCCCCGTCCTCAGGTCGATCTCCTGAAACAGCGTGTCGGCGACGGCCGCATCGCGCGGGCCGCCGACGCTCGAGAGATCGCAGTCGATCCCGTCATAGACGGTGATCAGGCCCGTACCCTGCGGCGTGATCTGGAATTCGTGCAGATCGGGCTGGTAGCCGTTGCCCGCTCGCACGATCGCCAGCTGGCGGTAGGAGCTGTCCATGATCACCTCCCCAGCCTTGCTCTGGCCGCCCGCGGTCAACGGGTCCTGCCACCACGTGAGCACCGGCTTTCCTTCGTACTGCTGCACGCGGAAGTCCGAGGCGCGGGTGCCGGCCGGAGACAGCGACTTGAACCAGATCAGCGAGCCGTCTTCGGCGAGGATCATGGGGCCGTACTGCCCAGGCCCGGAATAGGGCGCGATGAAGATGTCCCCGGGCGTCGCTCCGGCGGCGCGCGCCGTGACGGCCACGGTCGGCGGCTGCAGGTCAGGGCGCGAGTGAAAGCTCTGGTAGGAGGCCTTCCGCGGCGCGGGGCGGGGGCTGCCGCCGGCAACGCCGCCGTGGTCCTGCACCGCCGCCGTGAAGCTCCACGCGAACGGGATCGTCGTGGCGCCGTCGCGAAGCTCGGCACGGACACTCACCTTCTCGCCCTGCGTAAACGGCGTGGCGGGCACGAAGCTCGCGCCGTTGCCCTGCGAGTAGGCCACCAGTCGTCCGGGATGGGCGCCGCTCAGCGACCCCCGGGCGCTGACGTGTGAGATCTGGCTGGCCGCCGGCCCGAGCATGCTGAGCTGGGTCGACGCCGATGCGGCACGCGAGTCCGGGCCGGGCGAGACGGTCACGCGCGAACCGGCGAGCGCGGCCGAGACGTTCAGGCGCGGCGGAACGCAGCGCGGCGAGATCTTCGGTTCGCTGAACCTGCTCGCCGTGGCCGTCGCGTCGGCGCCGGCGCGACTGGAGCGCCCCACAAGCGCAACGCCCGTCGCGGCGAGCAGCACCAGCGTCGCCACGACCAGCGCCACGCCCGCGCGCGCCCTGCGCCCGCTCACCCCTTGACCGTGGCCGACGTGCCGAGCACGCTGCCCGAGCCGTCGAGCGCCTGCACCGCCACGTACGGACCGGGGGTGTGCACGGTGAGCGTCGTCTGAAAGCCCGACTTCCCCGTGGTCGCGACCGGCGCCAGCGACGCGGAGGCGGCCCCTGCGAGCACCCGCCACGAGGCGACGCTGGTCGCGCCGTTCCAGCTGACAGCGACGCTGATCGCCCCGGCGCCGGCAGAGCGTGCCCGCACGGACGGCGCGGTCGTCGGGTGGCCCTCCCACGGCGAGAGGAAGGTCTTGAAGTTCTGCACGTTCTTACCGAGCGTGCCGTCGAGCACGACGTGCCCGGACGCGTCGAACTCGGTGAAGTTCGGCAGCCGCCCGTAGCCGAGCAGCCAGTTGCCCGCCGGCAGGGCCTGTGCATTTCCCTGGCTTTCGGCGAGCAGGGTCCGGCCGGGATTTGCGAACTGCTTGACCAGGCTGACCGTGTGGCTGGAGATGTCCGGCTTCAGCAGGAGCCCGCGCGACCGCTTCTCCTTGGGAGGGGACGAGCCGTTGTCGAACAGCGAGACCAGCCCCCCCGGCTGGAACTCGGCGTCGTGCTGCCAATAGAAACGCGTGCCTGCGCCCTGGCGAAAGCTCGAGTGGCGCCCGCCCAGGCGCCAGACGATGTTGCCGGTGCGGATGTCGACGTCATAGAGCGTCCAGGTGTTGCGCACCGAGACCATCACGTCGTTGGACGGGCCCGGGTCAACCGAGTTGAGGTGCGCGTAGTCCCAGGGGTAGCTCTGCGGAACGGGGTTGTTGGACTCGGCCAGCGGGATGTGGCCGAGCGCGTGCCACTCCCACATCACCAAGCCTGTCTTGATGTCGATCTGCTGCACCACGGAGTCGGTGAGGATTCCGTTGGCCGGTCCGTGCACGCTGGACAGGTTGGCGTGGATCGGGTCGAACACGTCGACCCAGGCCGTGCCCTGCGGGGTGATGCGGATCTCGTGCAGATCGGCCTGATATCCGTTGCCCGCCCTGATCGTGGCGATGCGCCGGTAGGAGCTGTCATAGAGGACGTTCTCGCCCTCGCCGAAGCCGACCTGGATGATCCTGCCCTGCCACCAGGCGAGCACCGGCTTGCCCTGGTACTGCTGGACCTGGAAGTTGGTCGCGTACATGCCGGCCGGCAGCGGCGCAAACCACACGAGGTTGCCCTGCTGGTCGGCGATCATCGGCCCCGCGGTTCCCTTGCCCTGATACGGGGCCAGGAACAGATCGCCGGGGGCCGCGCCGGGCTTGGCGGGCGTCGTTATGCGGACGGTCGACGGGGTCAGCTTCGGCGCGGTGCTGTAGTGCTGCACGGCGCGCGCGTCGCCGGGGTTCAGCGGGAACTCCTTCTGGCTGACCGCCGCCTGACGGGCGATCGTGAAGCTCGTGCTCACGGGCGCGCCGCCCGCCTGCGCGTGGACGGTCACCTTCTCGCCCGCGCGGAACGGGTGGCTGGGCTTGAAGCTTTCGCCCGTTCCCGTCGAGTAGGCGCGCAGGCTGCCGGGGTGGGCGCCGCTGGCCGAACCTACGACACGCACGCCGCTCACCGTCGTGCCCGCCTCGCCGAGGAAGGAGATCTGCGTGGACGGCGAGGCGTCGGGCGTGCCCGGCTGCGGCGACACGGCGACCGAGCCCGCCGCCGGTTTCGCCGCCGGCTCGTTGAGCGCGGCCGAGCTTGCCGGAGAGGCGCCGCCGCAGGCGGCCAGACCGGCAGCGGCCGAGAGCGCTGTGGCCAGGATGGCGGCCGGGCGCAGCAGCGGGCTCACCCTCGCCATGCGCGCCTGCGCCCGTGCGGGCGCCGGCATGGGAGCTGTCGATGGGGACTCATCGCGGTCGGCGATCCTATCCGCCATCGAGGCGGCGAGCGCAGGTTGCGCGCCATCCGCGGCGCCCGGCCCGAGGCGAAGGACCGGGCATGCGCCTAGGAGGAGCCGAGCGTGAACGGCCGCGAGGCCCCGACGACGCGCCCGTCGGCGGCGAGCGCCTGCAACCTGAAGCTGCTGATCCCCTGCGGCGCGGGGATCGCCGTCTCAAAGCCGGCCTTGGCGGCGGTCGCGACGACGCGCGTGCGGCCCCCGCTCGCCGCGTCGAGCACGCGCCAGGAGGCGACCTCGGTGGCGCCGTTCCAGCTCGCGTACACCGTCGTCTTGCCGTCCGCGCTGCGGGCGGCGCCGGCGGGCGAGGAGAGCGGCGAGCCGACCCACGGCTCCAGCGTCGCCCGGTAGGTGAGGTTGGGTCCCGGCAGCTGGGCTTCGAACAGCAGCCGGCCGGATCGGCTGAATTCGGAGAAGTACGGTTCGTTGCCCCAGCCGATGAAAACGTTGCCGTTGGGCAGCGGCTGCGTGTTGCCCATGTAGGCCGCATCGAAATCCCGGGCGCGTATGTACTGCGCCACCAGCGTCGCCCTGCGCGTCTGCTGGTCGAGCTTGAGCACGAGGCCGCGAGACGGCCCCGTCGGATTCACGTAGGTGCCGCCGCCGGTCAGCTGGCAGCAGTGATCGTCATACACGGTGGCCGTCGAGCCGCCCTGCAGCCGCACGTCGTGCTGCCACTGAAAGGCGGCTGCCTTGCCGAACTCGAAGCTCGAGCTCCGGCCGCCGAGCGTCCAGCGGATCTTGCCGCTGGCGATGTCGACGAGATAGGCGGCCCACGTGTCGCGCATCGAGACGAGGAAGCTCCCGTCGCCGGTCAGCTGGATCGAGTTGACGTGGTATGCGTCCCACGGAAAGCCGTTGGTCGGCAGCGAGGCTTGCGACTGGCCCAGCGGGATGTGATCGAGCGCGTCCCAGTTGCGCAACAGCTTGCCGGTCTTGAGGTTGTACTCCTGCACCGCCGAGTCGATCAGCGCGCCGTTGTAGGCGCCGCCGTACTTGGACAGATTTCTCGGCACGTTCTTGTTCGCGGTCACCCAGACGTTGTCGCCGCTGATCACGAACTCGTGCAGGGTGAGCACCCAGCCGTCCTTCGCCTTGAGCTTCGCGATCGTCCGGTAGTGCTGGTCGGCCAGTACGTATTCGCCGCTTTCGGTCGCGCCGGTGTTCGTCACGGTGCCCTGCCACCAGGCGAGCGCCGGCTTGCCGTGGTAGCTCTGCAGGCTGAGGTTGGCGGCGACGAGCTTTTCCGGCACGGGCTGGAACCACACCGGCTGCAGCTGGCGGTCGAGGATCAGCGGCCCGCTCTGGCCGACGATCGGCGGTTTGTTGAGGTCGAAGAAGTTCGCCGTGAAGATGTAGCCCGGTGCCAGCTGGGCCGTGGCAGCGTGCTTGCCGAGGCGAATTTCGGGCGGGTGAAGCGACGGCGCGGTGACGAAGCTGTACGTGTCGCTCGTGGTGTACTTGCCGATCGGCGCGCCGTGAGAGCCGGCGAAGGCCGCGGTGAGCCCGACGAACCCTGCGAGCACGACGCCGATCGCCAGCCCGAAACGCCGCACCGCCGGGCGCAAGGCGCTGTCGGGGCGCGGGAGCGCGACGAACGTCATCAGCGCCGCAGCGCCGGCCAAGCCGGCGCCGATCAGGTAGGCCAGGCGAAAGCCCTGGGTCAGCGCCGGCGCCACCTGCTGGCCGGAGCCGATCAGATGCGTCGTGTGCTGGGTCGCGAAGGTGATCAGCAGCGCGAGGCCGAGCCCGCCGCCCACCTGGCGCGAGGTGTTGACCAGTCCCGACGCGAGGCCCGCCTGCCCCTCCTTGGCGCCCTGGGTCGCGGCGATCGTGGAGGGGACGATCGACATCGCGATCCCCGCCGCGGTCAGCACGCCGGGGATGATCATGTACACGATCGGGCTGCCGCTCGGGCCGATCCTCGTGAGCAGCAGGAGGCCGGCGGTGAGCATGGTCAGACCGCCGCCGAGCACCGGGCGCACGCCGAAGCGGCTGACGAGCTTGCCGGCGCGTGAGGCGACCAGCATGATCGTCAGGGTCATCGGCAGGAAGATCAGGCCGGTGTGCAGCGGCGACAGGCCCAGCACCTGCTGCAGATACAGCGAGCTCACGAACCACATCGGGAAGAGCGCGGCGCTGAACAGCAGGACGATGTTGTTGGCGGCCCTCAGCTGCTTGGTCAGCGCCTTGAAGGGAATCAACGGTTCGGAGGCGACACGGGTCTCGATCACGCCGAAGACTCCGAGCAGGAGGATGCCGAGGACGATCGGCCCGAGTGCGGCCAAGGTGCCCCAGCCCTTCAGGCCCGCTTCCACGACCCCGTAGACGAGCACCATCTGACCGATCGTCAGCGTCAGCGCGCCGGCGATGTCGAAGGTGGCGTCCTCGCGCGCTCGGCGGCGCTCGCTGACGACGGCGTAGGCCACGAGCGCGACGGCGATCGCGATCGGGGGGTTGATCAGCAGGATCCAGCGCCAGCTGAGAAGTTCAACGATGACGCCCCCCAGCAGCACCCCGGCCGCGCCGCCGAGGCCGTTCATCGCGGCCCACGTGCCGATCGCGCGGTGCAGCTTCGGGCCCGGAGGGAACGAGGCGGTGATGATCGCCAGCGAGCACGCCGCCATCAACGCGCCGGCGAGGCCCTGCGCAGCGCGTGCGCCGATCAGCATCGCCTGGTTGGAGGCCGCGCCCCCGACCAGCGAGGTGAGCCCGAAAAGGAGCAGGGCCAGCACGAATGTCCGGCGCTGGCCGAAGTGGTCGGCCGCGCGGCCGCCGAACATCAAAAAGCCGGCGAAGGTGATCGCATACGCGTCGACGACCCACTGCAGTTCCGGCGAGGAGAAGCCGAGAGCCGACTGGATCGAGGGCAGCGCGACGTTGACGATGCTCAGGTCGAGGATGACCATGAACTGCGCCACGCAGCACACGGCCAGCAGCCACCCTGAACCGCCGCTCTGCTTGGTCTCGGAGCGAGCCGTCTCGGCGACGCCCGGAAGCTCGGTCGCCCCCACGCTCACGAGAGCCCGCCGAACTGAGATTGGCGCCGCAAACGCCTGGTAGGGTGGGCGCCCGAGCCCTCGAGCGACGATTGGAGCCCGCCCCATGAGAAGAACGCCACTGACCGCCATGCTAACGGCCCTCGCCGTCCTGGCGAGCACCATCGCGGTGGCTGGGTGCGGCAGCAGCAGCTCCTCCTCCTCGACGACGAGCACGACGCCGACAAGCAGCAAAACGCCGACGAGCACGACGACGACGCAGAAGCACAAGTCCAAACCGGCCTACTAGGCCCCCGGTTCGAAAGCGCTGCGGAGCGCGCGTCCGCCGCCTTTCTGCGCATCGCCGTCATCCCGACCCGCGAGCGCGCGGCAGCGACGCGGCGTAGGCGATCACCTTGACCGACTTTGAGGTGCCTAGCACGTGGCCGGCCGAGTCCAGCGCCTGCGCCGCCACGAAGGAGTACTTGACAGGCAGCGTCGTGGAGCTCTCAAAGCCGGCCACCGCGATCTCCGCCTGCGCCTTCAACGAGCCGGCGTGCTCGCCGGCCAGCACCCGCCAGGAGGCCACCTCGGTGGCGCCGTTCCAGCTGGCGTGCACGATCGTCTCTTCGCCCGTGTCGTTCAGGCTGGCGAGCACCGCGGGCGGTGTCAGCGGGCGAGCGCACCAGGGAAAGCGATACGCCCGGTAGAAGGACATGTCATACGGCTGATGGGCATCGAACAGCAGCGAGCCCTCCTTGGCGAACTCGCTGATCGCGGGGACGCCGCCGTAGCCGACGAGCGTGTTGCCGGAGGGCAGCGTCTGCGCGTTGCCCTGGCTGGCGGCGAGCAGCCGCGGGTTTCGGTGGGTGTGGACGGAGGCGAGATGCGCTTCGCGGGTCTTGAGGTCGAGCTTGATCTGAATCGCGCGCGACTGGCTGTGAATCGGGGGGTTGGCGCCGTCGTCGAAGAAGCTGAGCTCGCCGTCTGCCAGCACGCGGCCGTCGTGCTGCCAGGCCATTCTCGTGCCGGGCCCCATCTTGAAGGAGCTCTTGTTGCCGCCGAGGCGCCAGAGGACCTTGCCGGTGGCGCCCTCCAGCAGGTAGCCGGCCCACGTGCTGCGCGCCGTGATCAGGAGGTTGCCGTCCGGCTGGGGATCTATCGCGTTGATGTGGAAGTAGTCCCAGGGCGTCGCGCCGTCCGGCGTCTGCACTTCGGACTCCGAAGCGCCGATGTGGTCGAGGCTGTGCCATTCGAAGCGCACCAGCCCGGTCTTCATGTCGACCTGCTGGATCGCGGTGTCGACGATCGCGCCGTCCGGTGCTCCTCCGATCGACGTGAGGTCGCAGTGGACGGGGTTGTAGGCCGTGATGTAGGCGATCTCCTGGGGCGCGATCTGAAAGTCGTGCAGGTCCGCCTTCAGGCCGTTGCCGCCGGGGATCCTCGCGATCGTCTGGTAGTGCGAGTCCATCACGACGTCTTCGCCCTCGCCGAAGCCGAGCGAGAGCACGTGTCCCCGCCACCACGTCAGGACGCGCCGGCCTTCGTATGTCTGCTGCGACAGATTCTCCGCGGCTTCGCCCTCGGGCAGCGCTTGGAACCATACGAGTCGTCCCTGCGGCGTGTAGATCAGCGGTCCGTATTGGCCGGGGCCGGGACCGTTGGTCGTGAAGATGTCGCCCGCGGCGGGGTCGCGGTCGGGCGTGGTGACCGTCATCACCGGAGGATGCGTGTCGGGCACCGAGTAGAAGCTCTGGTAGTCGGCGGGTGCCGCCGGCAGGTTGGCGAAGTCCGTCGTGTTCGCCGTTGAGTAGGGAGTGTCGACGCGAAAGCCGAACGCGACCGGCGTGCCGCCTCCCGCACCGACCAGGGCGCGCACGGAGACGCGCTCGCCGACCTGGAACGGACTCTCGGGGACGAAGCTCGCGCCGTCGCCCTGGGAGTAGCCACGCAGGCGGCCGGCGTGCATGCCGCTTTGCTGCCCGACGGCGGAGACCTGGCGGATCTGCGCAGCCGGCACGCCGCGGAAGCTGATCTGCGTGTGGGGATTGGCGGTATCGGTTTCGGGAGCCGGCGAGACGGCGACGCCGGTGCCCGCCAGTGCGGCCGTGTGCTGCAGTGTGGCCGGGAGGCAGGCGGGCGAGACGGCCTTGGACTCGCTCGTGCCCGACTCCAGCCTCAAGCTCGCCGAACCGAGCACGATCGCCAGCGCCCCCCATAGGAGCACGGCGCCCCCGAGGATGATGAGTAGGTTGCGGCGCATGTGTGAGTGCACGACGGCCCAGCCGGGCCGGTCGCCCGCGGATGTCGAGGGCGGAAGGGTGCCACATCCGTTGACGGGCAGCGTAAGAGTTGCGTCAAGCCGCCTGCCGCCACGAGCCCGTCGCGCGGACGAGCGCCGGGCGACGGGCCGGTGCGCTCCGAGCACCGGTGCCCGAGATCACCGGCTGCAACTGGCGATCACCGTGGGGCTTGCGCCCGCGACACCAGGCCGCGGGCGGATCCCCAAGATGCGCTAGAGAACGCCCTCGA
>JAXDGQ010000159.1:0-5654 GCA_034664965.1 Solirubrobacteraceae bacterium
GGCCGATCCCCGAGTCGCCGCCCGTCACCAGCGCGCGGCGACCTTCGAGCAGGCGAGCATCGACGGGGTGCAGGGCGAAGGATCGGTTGGTCACAACGGCTCCGTCTAGCAGCCTACCCCGCTACCGTTCCCGCACGATGGCTCCTCCTGCCCGCTCCCGCGCCTCGCGTGCGCGCGGCTCACACGCCTCGCCCGGGGGCGACGCCTCGCCCGGGGGCGCGCCGTCGGGCGCTGCCTCGGCGACGACGACGCCGTCCTCCGGGGGCGTCGCCAGCAGCTCGCCGTTTCCGCCGATCGCCGACTACGGCTTCCTTTCGGACTGCCACACAGGGGCCCTGGTCGCGTCCGACGGCTCGATCGAGTGGATGTGCCTGCCCTACTTCGACTCGCCGTCGGTGTTCGGCGCGCTGCTCGATCGCGGCGCCGGCAGCTGGCGCGTCGGCCCATACGGCGTGTACGTGCCCGCCGGGCGACGCTACATCCCGGGTACGAACATGATCGAGACGACATGGATGACGCCGCAGGGATGGATCCGTGTGGTCGACGCGCTGGCGATCGGCGAATGGCACGACAACGAGCACGGCTCCAGCCACACGCGCCCGCCGACGGACTTCGACGCCGACCATCTGCTCGTGCGCATGATCGAGTGCGTGCAGGGCCAGGTGCAGGTGGAGGTCGTGTGTGAGCCGATGCTCGACTACGGCGCCACGCCGGCGGAGTGGCGAAAGGTCGAGCTCGAGTCCGATGCGCAGGAACCGCCCGACGCGCACGACGCAATGGCGATGGACGCCTCCGACGGCAAGACGATGTTCAGGCTGTTCAGCGACATCCGCATGGGCATCGAGGGCAACCGCACGCACGGGCGCCACACGATGGCCGAGGGCGAGAAACGCTTCTGCGCGATCTCCTGGACGGAGTCGCGCGGCGGCCCGCACACGGCCGAGGAAGCGCAGCAGGTACTCGAGAGGACCGGTCACTTCTGGCGCGGCTGGATGGCCGAAGGCAGCTATCCCGACCATCCGTGGCGCCGCCATCTGCAGCGCTCGGCGCTGGTGCTCAAGGGCCTGACGTTCATGCCCACCGGCGCGCTGGTCGCCGCACCGACCACCTCGCTGCCCGAGACGCCGGGCGGCGAACGCAACTGGGACTACCGCTACTGCTGGATGCGCGACGCCTCGTTCACGCTGTGGGCACTGCACGCGCTGGGACTGGACTGGGAGGCAGACGACTTCATCGAGTATGTCGCCGACGTTCCCCGCAACGAGGACGGCTCACTGCAGATCATGTACGGGGTCAGGGGAGAGAATGACCTGCAGGAGTCGACGCTCGATCACCTCAAGGGATATGAGGGTGCGCGACCGGTGCGTATCGGCAACGGCGCCTACAACCAGCGACAGAACGACGTGTTCGGGGCGGTGCTGGACTCCGTCTACCTGCACTCGAAACGGCGCGATCACATTCCCGAGCGCTTGTGGCCGGTGCTGACCGAGCAGGTCGAATGCGCGGCGGCGGCATGGAAGGAGCCCGATCAGGGGATCTGGGAGGCGCGCGGAAAGCCCCAGCACTACGTCTCGTCCAAGCTGATGTGCTGGGTGGCGATGGATCGCGGCGCGCGTCTGGCAGAACGGCGAGGCAACGACGAACAGGCCACGGAATGGCAGGAGCTGGCCGATGTGATCCGCGCGGAGATCCTCGATCGGGGGATCGACGGCCGCGGGGTCTTTCGCCAGCACTACGACACCGATGCGCTGGATGCGTCGACACTGCTCGTGCCGCTGCTGCGGTTCCTGCCGCCCGATGACGAGCGCGTGATCGCCACCGTATGCGCGATCCGCGACGAGCTGACCGAGAACGGCCTGGTCCTGCGCTATCGCACCGATGAGACCGACGATGGGCTGCACGGCAAGGAGGGCACCTTTCTGATCTGCTCCTTCTGGCTGGTCTCGGCGCTGTCGGAGATCGGCGAGGATCGGGAGGCCGAACACCTCTGCGAGCGCCTGCTCTCCTACTCGTCCTCGCTGGAGCTCTACGGCGAGGAGCTCGAGGCCTCGAGCGGCCGGCATCTGGGCAACTACCCCCAGGCGTTCACGCATCTCGCGCTGATCAACGCCGTCACGCACGTGATCGCCGCGCAGCAGTAATCCTGACGAGCGCGGCTCAGTAGCCGGGGTCGCCCGGCAGCAGCACGCGCGCGACCTCGCCCTCCAGCAGCACCTTCGGCTCGACCGGCTGGACGTCCTGATCGCGGGCGTAGGAGAGCAGCTCCTGCACCGTTGCGAACGCGCTCAGCTGCTCGAGGTGCTTGATCGTCGGAAATACGAGCACGATCCGCTGTGCGGCGTGTGCGTCGAGCGCCGCCTGCGGCGTGAACCAGCCGAGCTCGACGACCTCGGCGCCGTCGACCGCCGGTTGCTGCCCGGGCGGCAGCGGTGCGAGAAAGAAGTGCGTGTCGAAGCGGATCTGCACCTGCGCGGGCGTGATCCAGCGCGAGAACTTGACCAGCGCAGCGGGATCGTCGAGCTCGATCGCCGCCTCCTCGCGCAGCTCGCGGATCGCCGCCGCCCGGTGGGCCTGGTCGCCGTCGCCCTCGTGCGCGTCCACGGCGCCGCCGGGGAACACCCAGACGCCGCCCATGAAGCGCGCCTTGAGCGTGCGCCTGACGAGCAGCACCTCCAGGGCGTCTGCGCCGCCGCGCAGCAGGATCACCGTCGCGGCCTGTCGCGGGGCCGTCGCCGGGCCCGGGTTGTACTGCTCACCGGAGACCGCTGGGTCGCTCTCCCCGCGCGTGCTCATCCGCTGACCCTACCGGCCGCTAGTCTTCAGCGCATGAGCACCTCTACCCAGACGCTCCAACGCTGGATCTGCGAGTCGTGCGGGTTCATCTACGACCCCGACGAGGGGGACCCCGACGGCGGCATTCCGCCGGGCACCGCTTTCGACGACATTCCCGACACCTGGTTCTGTCCGGTGTGCGGCGCGCGTAAGCGCGACTTCGTCCCCTACGAGGACTAGGGCACTCGCTGGCACTTCGCGATGCGGCGTCCTCACCGATCGTGAGTCAGATGCGACTCGCGATCGGCCAGCTCGCGTGCCGGCCGATCGGCGATCCCGGTCGATCGACGATCGGTAGGCCGCGCTTCCCGCGTCCCGGCCTCGCTTGACCGGCGAGCGCCCAAGGTGGCTGTGAAGCACGATGATTGGGATTCGCTGCTCGCGTTCGATCGCGAGCACGTGTGGCATCCCTACGCCCCGCTCGCGGCCACGCCTGCCCCGCTGCCGGTCGTCTCCGCGCGGGGCGTGCGCCTGAAGCTGGCGGACGGACGCGAGCTGATCGACGGCATGGCGTCGTGGTGGTGTGCGATACACGGCTACCGCCACCCGGAGCTGGATCGCGCGGTCGGCGAGCAGCTGCAGCGGATGGCGCACGTGATGTTCGGCGGGCTGACGCACGAGCCGGCGGTGCGCCTGGCCGAGCGGCTGCTGGCGCTCACGCCGCCGAGCCTGCAGGCGGTCTTCTTCGCCGACTCCGGATCGGTCTCGGTGGAGGTCGCGATCAAGATGTGCCTGCAGTTTCAGCGCGCGCGCGGGCACCGGGGCAGGACGCGGCTGCTGACCGTGAGGGGGGGCTACCACGGCGACACGTTCGGCGCGATGGCCGTGTGCGACCCGGTGGGCGGCATGCACAGCCTGTTCGCGGGCGTGCTCGCCGAGCACGTGTTCGCCGAGCGCCCGCCGGACGGCTTCGATGCGGGCCTTGACGAGCGCTGGGCGGCGCATGTGCGCGAGCTGGTCGCGCGCCACGCCCACGAGCTGGCGGCGATCGTCGTGGAGCCCGTCGTGCAGGGTGCGGGAGGCATGCGCTTTCACTCGCCGGCCTGCGTGGCGCTGCTGCGCGAGCTGTGCGATGAGCACGGTCTGCTGCTCGTGCTGGATGAGATCGCGACGGGATTTGGACGCACGGGCGAGCTGTTCGCGTGCGAGCACGCCGACGTCGCCCCGGACGTGATGTGCGTGGGCAAGGCGCTCACCGGGGGCTACATGACGCTCGCGGCAACGCTGTGCACGCGCGCGGTCGCCGACGCGGTCTCCGCCGGCGAGGGTGGGGGGCTGGCGCACGGACCGACCTTCATGGCCAACCCGCTGGCGTGCTCGGTCGCCCTGGCCTCACTGGATCTGCTGCTCGACGACGCTGAAGGCGGTGGCTGGCGCTCGCGCGTAGGAGCGATCGAGCGCGGCCTGCGCGATGGGCTGGAACCGGCGCGCGAGCTGCCCGGTGTCGTCGATGTGCGCGTGCTCGGGGCGATCGGCGTGGTGCAGCTCGATCGCGAGGTCGACATCGCGACGGCGACCGCCGCGGCGGTGCAGCGCGGCGTGTGGCTGCGTCCGTTTCGCGACCTGATCTACGCGATGCCGCCATACGTGATCGAGCAGGACGACCTCGCGCGCGTGAGCGCCGCAATCGTGGATGGCGCGCGAGCGGCGTCAGGCTGAGGCAGAGCCCGGGCGTCTCGCCCGGAAGGTCTCGATCGCCAGCGACGCGCCGACGCGAACGCTCTGTGGCAGCTGCGCGATGCGCCCGGCGAGCAGGCGCGAGTCGAGGTGATGCGCGCTCGGACCCATCGCGACCAGGGCGTGCAGCTCGTCGTGGTCGAGCGTCATGGAGAGCTCGAGCTCGCGACGCCGAACGGACTCCAGCTCGGGGGCCAGCGCGGCGTGCAGCCGGCCCTGCTTGTCGGCGCCGACGCCGAGCAGGCCGAGGGCATCGACGAGCTCGCGCAGGTGGCTCGGCGCAGGCGTGACGACGACCAGCGCACCGCCGGGCGCCAGAACGCGGGCGATCTCCCGCCCGTTGCGCGGAGCGAAGACGTTCACGACGAGCTCGGCGCTCGCATCCTGAACGGGCAGCTCCTGCCACACGTCGCAAGCCACCGCGGCGATCCGCGGATGCGCGCGCGCCGCCCGGCGCAGCGCGGGCCTCGAGGCGTCGAGCGCGACCCCGCGCCAGCGCGGGCGAGCGCGCAGGAGCGCGGCGAGGTGGTAGCCGGTGCCGGCGCCGAGATCGACCGCGAGCGGCGCGCCGCCGGCGCGCGGCGCGAGTCCCGCCGGGATCGCGGCGGCGATCTCCTCGGCGATCTGGCGGTAGTGCCCGGTGGCGAGGAACGCCTCGCGCGCGGCCACCATGTCCGGTGAGTCGCCGGGCGCGACCCTCCGGCGCGGCGGCGCCAGCGCAACGTAACCCTCCCGAGCCACGTCGAAGGCGTGACCGCGCGCGCAGCGCAGGACACGACCCTCCAGTTGCAGCCGGGCCGCGCAATTGGGGCAGCGCAGGCGTTCGGCGACGTCGCCGAGGGCCTGCAGGGGGTCCGTGTTCCCGCCGCCTCGGTCGCGCGGGGCGCTCAGCGCGCTACGCGTGCCAGCACGCGCGGGTCGAGCATGCTCGCCGGCGAACGCCGGCGGCTACCCACGCGCTCGAAGGCGCCGCGCACCACTCGGTCACGTGCGGCGGCGCGATACAGGCGCCGTTCAACCGGGTTGATCGGCCGACCGCTGGCGAGGTCGCAGATCATCATGAAGTGCCCGAGCAGGCGCCGGCGATGGGCGCGGCGGTAGCGCTTCAGCGCGGCGTCGAGCTGGTCGCGATCGCCGAGCGCGTC
>JAXDGQ010000160.1:0-3109 GCA_034664965.1 Solirubrobacteraceae bacterium
CTCGTGGGTGAAGTTCATCCTGATCGTCGCCGTCGTCGGGCAGACGTTCTGCGGGATGAGCTGCATGACGAGCGCATCTCGCATGATGTACGCCTTCAGCCGCGACGGCGCGGTACCGGGCTCGCGGCTGTGGAGCCGCGTGAACGAGCGCCGCATCCCGTTCAACGCGGTGATGGCAGTCGCGGCACTCGCGCTGATCCTCACGCTGCCGGCGCTGAAGGGCAACAAGGCAGGCGTGACGGTGGCGTTCACCGCGGTGGTGTCGATCGGCGTGATCGGCCTCTACCTGGCATACATCATCCCGATCTTCCTGCGCTGGCGAATGGGCGACGCGTTCCCGTCCGGGCCCTGGACGCTTGGCCGCAAGTACAAGTGGATGTGCATCGTCTCGATAGTCGAGGTCCTGATCGTGGTGGTCATCTACTTCAACGCCCCGTTCAGCTCCGGCGGCGTCCCGTGGGAGTCGGACTTCGACTGGTCGCTGTTCAACTACACCCCCGTCGTCACAGGTGGCGTGTTCATCGCCGTCGGGCTGTGGTGGATGCTGAGCGCGCGCAAGTGGTTCACCGGGCCGCGTCAGACCGTCTCGGAGCTCGATGCCGAGCTCGGCGGGCCGGTGACGATCTCGGAGTATCCCTAGAGGCTGCCCAGGACGCCCGCGACCCCCGTCGATGGCTCAGCTACGCCTGGCGACCGCGCGGTCATGAGCGGCCGGCTCTCAGTGATCGAGCCGGCGACCGAGGCGGTGCTCGCCGAGATCGAGCGGGCGGGCGCCGAGGAGGTCGACGAGGCGGTCGCCGCCGCCAAGACGGCGCTGCCCCGCTGGCGGGCGCTTGATCCGAGCGCCCGCGCCGGGGCCCTGCGCGAGCTGGCCGACGCGCTGGAGCAGCGCCTGGAGGAGCTCGCCGTGCTCGAGGCGCGAAACGCCGGCAAGCCGATCGGCGACGCCCGGGGCGAGATGGCGATGGTGCTCGACACGTTTCGCTACTACGCCGCCGCGCCCGAGCGGCTGCTCGGGGACACGATCCCCGTCGCCGGCGGTCAGGCCTGGACGGTGCGCGAGCCGCTCGGGGTCGTCGGGCTGATCACGCCGTGGAACTTCCCCCTGGCGATCGCCTCCTGGAAGCTTGCCCCGGCGCTCGCCGCGGGCAACACGGTCGTGCTCAAGCCCGCCGAGCTGACGCCGCTCACGGCGCTGCGCTTCGCCGAGATCGCCCTGGAGGCGGGGATCCCCGCGGGCGTCGTCAACGTCGTCGCCGGGCCGGGGCGCACCTGCGGGGCGCGCCTGGTGGAGCATCCGGACGTCGCAAAGATCGCCTTCACCGGGTCGACCGAGGTCGGTCGCTCGATCGCCGCCGGCGCCGCGCAGACGATCAAGCGGGTGACGCTCGAGCTGGGAGGGAAGTCGGCCAACGTGATCTTCGACGACGCCGATCTCGAGGCGGCCGCCGCCGCGGCGCCGATGGCCGTCTTCGGCAACGCCGGCCAGGACTGCTGCGCGCGCTCGCGCATCCTCGTGCAGGAGTCCGCGTTGGAGCGCTTCATGGAGCTTCTGGCCGACGCGGTGAATGCGATCGCGGTGGGCGATCCGCTCGACGAGGCGACGCAGATGGGACCGCTGATCTCCGCCGAGCAGCGCGAGACCGTCGGCTCCTTCCTCGATGGCGAGGCGCCGGTGGCGATTCGCGGCAGCGCCCCCGACGGGCCCGGGTTCTGGTTCGCGCCGACGGTGCTCGCCCCGGTGAGCCCCGACGCGCGCGTCGCGCGCGAGGAGGTGTTCGGGCCGATCGCCGCGGTGATCGGCTTCGCCGACGAGGCCGACGCCGTGCGCCTGGTGAACGACAGCATCTACGGCCTGTCGGGCTCGGTGTGGACGCGCGACGGCGCTCGCGCGCTGCGCATGACGCGGGCGATGGAGACGGGTGTGATCTCGGTCAACTCCAACACCTCCGTGCGCGTGGCGACCCCGTTCGGCGGCTTCAAGCAGTCCGGCTACGGCCGCGAGCTCGGTCCGCATGCGCTCGACGCCTACACCGAGGTGAAGTCGATCTACTACGCCACCGGGTAACGCGGGTGAGGCTCGAGAACAAGGTCTGTGTGGTCACCGGCGCCTCGGGCGGGATCGGCGCGGCGACGGTCGCGATGTTCCAGCGCGAGGGCGCGCAGGTGGTCGGGGCCGACCTCGCCCCGGGAGCGCCCGGCGACCTTTCGCTGCAGGTCGATGTCACCGACGAGGCGCAGGTCTCGGAGATGTACGCGACGGCGGTGGCCGAGCTCGGACGCGTCGACGTTCTGCTCAACAACGCCGGGATCTCGCCCGCCGACGATGGATCGGTGCTCGACACCGCATTGGAGGCATTCGAGCGCGTGCAGGCGGTGAACCTGCGCAGCGTGTTCCTGTGCTGCAAGCACGGGATCCCACGCCTGCTGCAGACGGGTGGCGGCTCGGTGATCAACACCGCCTCGTTCGTCGCCGTGATGGGTGCCGCGACCTCGCAGATCTCCTACACCGCGTCCAAGGGCGGCGTGCTGGCGCTCTCGCGGGAGCTCGGCGTCGAGTTCGCCCGTCGCGGCGTGCGCGTCAACGCGCTGTGCCCGGGTCCGGTCGACACGCCGTTGCTGACGGAGCTCTACGCCTCCGATCCCGCCCAGGCCGAGCGCCGCCTGGTACACGTGCCGATCGGCCGCTTCGCGCGGCCCGAGGAGATCGCCAGCGCGGCGCTGTTCCTCGCCTCCGACGAGTCCAGCTACGTCACGGCCTCGACGTTCCTCGTCGACGGCGGCCTCAGCGGCGCCTACACGACGCCGCTGTAGCGCGGGCGCAGGCGTGCACTAGCCTCAGCGCATGCCGTCCGGCCAGGATCAATCGACCTACGCGGCGCTCGTCGCCGGGGTGGACCTGCAGGCCGCGCGCGAGGCGATCGCGGCGGTCGCCGTGCGCACGCCGACGATCGCCTGCGAGGATCTCGCCGAGGCGGCGGGAGGGCCGGTCGCGCTCAAGGCCGAGTCGCTGCAGGGGACGGGCTCGTTCAAGCTGCGCGGCGCTCTGGCGAAGGTCGCCGCGCTGGGCGAGGGGGCGGCGGGCGGCCTGATCGCCGCCAGCGCGGGA